>DHFT01000006.1 GCA_002402375.1 Elusimicrobia bacterium UBA4817
TTTATGGATAAAAAAAAGATTTTGGTTATAGACGACGACCAGTCGGTTGTCAGTTATCTTGAATTTTTGCTGGCGATTTACGGATATTCAATGGAAGGTGCTTCTTCGGGCGAGGAAGGATTAAAAAAAATAGAGGCATCTTTGCCGGATTTGATTTTTCTTGATTTGATGATGCCGAAAAGAAATTGGAAATTGGGAAATTGGGAAATTGGGGACGGTCCTCAATTATTTGGTTAAAAAGTTCTGATATTGCTTCGGGCCGGGCGAATAAATTCGCCCCTACATTCCTCGCAATGACAGGATAATCTTAAAAATCCTCAACAAATGGTCGTGGACATCGCCAGATGTCCACGATACGTCAGAGGCAGTCGCATAGTAATGTGACCGCTACATAATGTGGGGATTTTTTTATTGCTATTTTTTTTGATTCTGATATAATGAGACCATTGAAAAAGACCTCAATGGTCTTGAGATTGTTGACTTTTTCAATATTGTATGATGAATGCCAAGTAAAAAGAATCTCATAATGATACACGGAAAATCGGATGAAAAATATATTAAGAATTATTGACGCGAATTTGAACAGGGCAAAAGAGGGTTTGCGGGTTGTTGAGGATTTTGCGAGATTTGTGCTTGAAGAAGCAAGATTATCGTCGGATATAAAAAAGTTAAGACATCAAATTGATAAAATTGCCAGAAAAATCTATCCGCAGTTGGTTTTATCCCGTAATTCTGAAAGCGATATTTTTCGCGAAAAAAAAGAATCGGGCAAAAAAGATAAATTTGCCGTTGTTGTTTCAAACATTAAGAGAGCGGAGGAATCCTTGCGGGTGCTTGAGGAATTTTCTAAAACCATTTCGGCAAATGCAGGCGCAAAATTTAAGAAAATCAGATTTAAGATTTACGGTATAGAAAAAGAAATTGTAACGACCGCGGAACTGACGCGGAACTAAAATGCAGAACTACGCGGAATAAGATGGAGAATGTAAAAGGTATGCAAATGACACAGATAGAATCAGCAAAAAAAAAGATTATCACGAATGAGATGCAACAAGTTGCTAAAGATGAACAAGTTTCCGCCGATTTTATCAGAAAAGGTGTTGCCGACGGAACAATTGTCATTCTGAAAAACAACTTCCGACTTCCGACTTCCGACTTCCGGATTGTCGGCATCGGTAAAAATCTTAAAATCAAAGTCAACGCAAACATAGGAACTTCGCCGATGCATAGCAACATCCGTTATGAAAAACAAAAGGTCTTAACCGCTATAAAATACGGTGCGGATGCAGTTATGGATTTATCAACGGGCGGTAATATTTCCCAAATAAGAAAAATGGTTATTGAAGCGTCAACCGTGCCAGTCGGAACGGTTCCGATTTACGGTTTGATTTGTGAACTTTCCCGCAGAAAAAAAAGGTTTGTCAACGCGACTGCGAATCAGATGTTAGATGAAATAGAAAAGCAACTTGCCGACGGTATTGATTTCGTGACGGTTCATTGCGGCTTGACGCTTAAAGCACTTTCCATTCTAAAAAAGAAAAAGCGGCTGGTCGGAATCGTTTCCCGCGGCGGCTCGTTTCTGGCGGAATGGATGACTTACAATAAGAAGGAAAATCCTCTATATGAAAATTTTGATAAACTGGTGAGCATAGTAAAAAAGTATGACGGCGTAATTTCTCTGGGCGACGGGTTGAGGCCCGGTTGTATTGCCGATAATACCGATGCTGCCCAGATAGAAGAATTAAAAACACTTGGGCATTTACAAAAATATGCGCTCGCGCGAAATGTTCAGACGATGATTGAAGGGCCAGGTCATGTGCCCCTGAATCAAATTGAAAAAAACATCAAACTTGAAAAAAGATACTGCCACAACGCACCTTTTTATGTTTTAGGACCGTTAACGACGGATATTGCACCCGGTTACGACCATATTACCTCTGCCATCGGCGGGGCTTTGGCGGGTTATTACGGCGCCGATTTTCTGTGTTATGTCACGCCCAGCGAACATTTGACGCTACCGGATTTGGAAGATGTAAAAAACGGCGTTGTTGCCTCCCGGATAGCCGCTCATTCCGCTGAAATTGCAAGGGGTTATAAAAATTCGCTCCGAAGGGATTATGAACTTTCAAAGGCGAGAAAAAATTTTGACTGGAAAAAACAAAAAGAGCTTTCAATAAATCCTTCTGAATTCGAAAAACGGATTTCTGCAAAAAGCAAAGATGTCTGTTCAATGTGCGGGGAATTCTGCGCGATGAAAAGAAAAATCTAAAAAATCAAGCCACAGATTCACACAGATATACACAGATAGAGACAATATCCATAATCTTTTAATTGCTTTTTCTGTGTCCATTTCCGGTTACGAAGTTTTTTCAAATTCCGTTACTTTGTTCCTGCCCGTTTGTTTGGATTTATAAAGCGACATATCGGCACAGCGTAAAACTTCTTCTGCGACTTGACTGTCTTTCGGATAATGGGCTATACCGAATGAGGCGGTCACTTTTATTTTCTCAAGTCCGACGGTAATTTCCGAATCCTGAATTTTTTGGCGAATTTTTTCCGCCTTGATTTTTAGACCATCCGGATCCGTTTTCGGAAAAATCACGACAAATTCCTCGCCTCCGTACCTTGCCGCAAAATCCGTCTCATAGATAGAATTTTTCAAAATTTCCGCAACCGTTTTAAGCACTGTATCTCCCGCCTGATGCCCGTAGGTGTCGTTAACTTTTTTGAAATGGTCAATGTCCATCATAAGAATTGAGAATCTGCCGTTTGACCTTTTTGCACGCAGTTCTTCTTCTTTAAGCCGTTCATTAAAATATCCCCGTCTGTAAAGTCCCGTCAGTCCGTCGGTACGCGACATTTCCTCCACTTTTAAGTAGAGAATTGCTCTCTGTACGGCGGGATTAAGTTCTTCAACAAATGCAGATATTTCGTTCACAAATTCAGCATCTTTTTCAAAAAGAGGGGGAATTTTTGCCGATAGAACCCCGAAGTAGTTATCGCCGATATTCATCGGAAGATGAATTATATTTTTTGAAATTTTAGGAATCTTGGCGGTTTCATCAATATCAAAAGTTGCGCCTTTTTTGAAAATTTTATTGCCGTCAAATATTTTCATAACGACATCTTTTATGGTGAACTGCTGGTCTAACGATTGAACTATAAGTAAAAACATTTTTTCTAAATCAATATAAGTAGCAATATCTTTTGAAAGTTCATAAATATGCAGAATATTTTTGATTACTTTTTCGTTAGTCGTAAGTGCCAATTTCGTCGTATCAGAATCCTTCTTAATTTCCGAAAGTTCGTCCACCAAATCCCTGAGTTTATCGTTAAAAAGCCGTCGCAATGACTTCATATTCCGGTGAAATTTTTCAAGAAAAAATTCCGCAAGACACAATGTTAAAATAGTGACAATAACAACAAGATGCGAGGTATAGAAAATCACCGCGCAAACGGAAAATAATGCCGCAAAAATACGGGAGAAATTTATTCCGGCATTATATCCGATAATAAATACTATTAAAGGCGAGAAAATAATTAATTTTTCCATACAACTTTATTCCGGCCCGTTGATTTCGCAATGTAGAGCCGTTCGTCGGCTTTGCGTATAATCTGACTGTGTTCGGTGGCATCGTCGGGATATGCAGATATGCCGATAGATACGGTGATATGCTGTCCGTTAATGATTTCATTTTGAAAATTATTTCGTATTTTTTCGGCGATTTTCAGACACTCATTATTTGATGTCTCCGGAAGTATTACCGCAAATTCCTCGCCGCCGTATCTTGCCACGATATCCATTTCGCGACAATTATTTTTTAAAACCGCAGAGAATCTTTTCAGTGCCTCATCGCCCTGCTGATGGCCATAAGTATCGTTGAACTTTTTGAAATGGTCAATATCGGAAAGTATGACGCAAAGCGGGGTCTTGAACCGGGAAGCCCTTGTTATTTCTTGATGCAGCCGTTCATCAAAAAATTTCCGCACATAAACCCCGGTCAGTCCGTCTATAATTGAAAGGTCTTTCGTTTTTTCAAGCAGTGTTAGATTTTCAATAGTCATTTCCGCCACGCCAACCAGTAAGGATACAACAACCATATCTTCCTGTAAAAATCTGTTCTCTTCCTGCGAATCTAATCTTATAATACCGATGATATTTTTATTGTGAAAAATGGGAACGGCTATTATTGATTTTATTGATTTTGGTATTGAAGAATAATCAAAACGATAATCCCGCAGCGTATTCTGAATTAAAAGCGGCGACTGTTTCTGCACAACCCATGCGTCAAAAATATCCGGCGGTTTGTCGTCGGTCGGAAGAAAAGTTGTAAGCCGTGCATTATCACATTTTAATATCCGTTTTGTTATATTTTTTAGTTTTTCCTTCAATTCCTGCAAATTATCCGTTTTTGTTATTTCCTTCGTGGCAAAAGTCAAATTTTTGTATTGTGCAATTCGTAATGAGATTTTTTCTAATTTAATTTTATTGGCAAAAAATTCCTTTTTTGTTTTTTCTATATCCTTTGCCATATCGGTTAGTTTATTTTTATTTTCTGCTTCCCGATATTTTGCCCTGTCATTAAATAAATGAATAATCCAAACAAAACCCCAGCCGGCGGCAATTTCACCCAAAAGAAAAAATCTTTCCATTCCGTCAGTAAAACTCATTCCTATAAGCCCCGTCAAACTCACTAAAAGAGCAATCAAATCGGTTATCAGAAGTTCTGCTCCCGTCGCCGGCGAAATTATTATCAAAAGAAAAAACAACGCAAACATTCCGACAAAATTATTTTTGAAAACAAACGAAAGTACGGTAATCGTTAGAAAAGTAAAAAGAATAATTATAGGTCCAAAAGTTTTTTTATAGTTTGTTTTTATCATTTTTTTGTTTGTTTGATAAGTTCTTTAGCATGTTTTATTGATGTTTCGGATTCCCTACCGCCGCCGAGCATTCGTGATAATTCCGCAACTTTTTCATCCGCGTTAAGTTTAGAAACTAATGTTTTCGTCTTTCCGTCCGCAACAATTTTTGATATATGGAAATGTTCGGACGAAAACGCCGCGAGTTGAGGCAGATGGGTAATGCAAAGTATCTGATGGTTTTTGGAGAGAACGCTTAATTTTTTCCCGACCACTTGCCCCATTGGCCCCGACAGGCCGGCGTCAATCTCGTCAAATATTAAAGTCGGGGTATCGTCTGCTTTTGCGAGCACTGTTTTTATTGCAAGCATAACCCGCGACATCTCACCGCCCGAAGCAACCATTTTTAGCGGCTTTAAGTCCTCGCCGACATTTGCCGCAATTTTATATTCTATTCTGTCAATTCCCGATGACTTAAAATGATAATTTCCGGTTTCATCAGTTTCCTTTTCAATAGAAATAAAAAATTTTGATTTTGCCATTCCCAATTCCATAAGTTCCGCTTCAATTTCTTTTGAAAGTTTTTTTGCGATAGATGTTCGTTTTTCTGAAAGTTCAAGAGATAATTTTTTCAGTTTTACTTCTGCAGATTTCACATCTTTTTCAAGTTTAGCGATGTTTTCATCCGCTTTTTCAAAAAACATTATTTGTTTTTTTATATTATCTGCATATTCAAGAATTTCTTTTACAGTCGGTGCATATTTTCTTTTCAGTTTTTTTATAAGTTCAATTTTTAAAATAATTTCTTCCAACCGTTTAGGATTAAACTCAACTGAATCTTTATATTGACGGAATGTATCTGCGAGGGATTTTACATCTTCAACCGCCCGGTTGATGATTGCAATGTTTTCAAACTCATGTCTGTCTATTGCCGCAAGATTTTCCAACTGTTTTTTTGCAATGCCTAACTTTTCAACCGCCGAACCGTCGGATTCGTATAAAAGCGAATAGATATCGCCCGCATAATTAAAAAGTTTTTCGGCATTAGTGAGACGGTTAATTTCATTTTCCAAGCCGTTTTCATCCATCTCGGATAGTTTTGCTTCCTCAATTTCTTTGAGTTGATATTTGTAAAGGTCAAGTTTTTGGATGCGGTCTTTTTCCGAATTTGTCAGTTCATATAACCGGTTTTTAATTGATGTGAATTTTTCAAAATTATCAGATATTTCCAATTTTAATTTTTCAAGGTTTCCGTATCTGTCAAGCATATCCCTTTGGCTGTCGGGTTTAGTAAGTGATTGATGCTCATGCTGACCGTGTATGTCAACAAGTGCGGATGAGATTGTCTGCAACATTCCTACCGACGCGATGGAACCGTTTATGAAGCATTTGGTTCTTCCGTCGGCGGTTATTTCCCGTTTGATAATAAGGGAATCCTCCTGCGGGACACCTATTTCAGCAAGTAATTTTTTCAACGATTTAAGATTTTCAATGTTAAAACTTGCGGTCAGTTCGCAATTCGGCGCATTTTTTCCTACAATTTTTGCGTTTGCCCTGTCGCCGAGTATAAGACCGAGAGCATCTATAATTATAGATTTTCCGGCACCCGTTTCGCCAGTTAATATGTTTAATTCATCGCCAAAATCAATCATCAGGTCTGAAATTATAGCGAAATTTTTTATTAAAAATGTCTGTAGCATTTTCCATTTCTCCTTTTAATCGTGGAGCGAAGCAAGAAATTTCTGCAGGTTTTGAATTTGCGACTTATTCGTTCCAAGAGCAAATTCTTTGAGCGACCGAAGGAAGTCCCTTTAGGGGCGACTACAAAGGAGCGACCAAAGAAATTTGCTTGCAAGCGACTATTATCTGTTTCCCCAGTTAAGTTTTTTCCGCAAAACTTCAAAATAATCAGTATTACCCACGGTAATCAATTTTACGGGTGTTTTATATTTTTGTATTTTTACAACATCGCCGACAGAAAGCGTCAAGTCAATCTGTCCGTCTATTGATAGCATCACATCGTTGTGATTAGAATTTACTTTTACGGCTATTATAAAATCATCCGGAATAATCACAGGTCTTTGACTTAAAGTGTGCGGGGCAATAGGAGTGACAATTATGTTTTGTGTTTTCGGATGAACAATAGGCCCGTTTGCTGCTAAAGAATACGCGGTTGAACCGGTGGGGGTTGAAATAATCAGTCCGTCGGCGGTTATTTCCGTAACCCGTTTATTATTGATATTGAGATTTAAATTTATAACTCGTGCTGTTTTGCCGTTTTTTATAACGGCATCGTTCAGTGCGATAAAATTGTTTATTATTTTTTTTCTCCGTTGTATTTCTATTTTCAACATACTCCTTTCTTCAATTTTGTACATCCCTTTGATAATTTTTTTAAGAGAAGAAAAGACATTTTGTAAATCTGTTTCCGCGAGAAATCCCAGTTTTCCGAGATTGACCCCGAATAAAGGGATGTTTTGGGGAGCCAGTTCTCTTGCGGATTTTATCATCGTTCCGTCGCCGCCTAAAACAAGGGCAATTTTTTCAGCCGTCTGTTTCTGCGTTTTTTGTTTTTTAAGCCAACCTGATATTTTTTTTGAAAATTCAACGGCTTTAGGTTTTTCCTTGTTTGCAATAATAAAAATATTTTTCATAGTTTTTCTCCTTTTCTACGGTCTCGCGGCAGAAATTTTATTCAGACCCTTGAGGAGCGACTACGCTTTCAAGAGCGACGATAAGAGCGAAGCCGACAGGGTGGTCGGCTGAGCGACCAAAGGAAGTCCCTTTAGGGGCGTGTCTGAAAAAATTTACTGCCAAGCGATATTTATTCAAAATCCAAAATTATCATATCCATCGGCATATCTTTAATCGTTTCTTTTATTTTCCAATATCTCCCGTCGGTGTAAACTGTTAAAGTCCCCGATGCGGATGTGGCGAACAATTTACACCAGTTAAGTTGTTCAAGGACTTTTGATGCCGGCATATCGGTTGATATTATAGCATATTCCGGAGAAATTTTTAATAGGAAATCTAAAAGCAATCTTTTTTTTCCGTGACTTGGAACAAACAGAACGGTTGAGGCGACGTTTTTGGAAGTTAAAATGTTTTGTATTTTTCTGGTAATGTCGCCGCAGAATAAAATTGAAAAATCATTATACGAAAGTTTCATAACTATTGAATTGTCGTCGGTATCCGGCAGAATCTTTTCAGGATTTAAGACATCAACAGATATATTTCCTATATTAAAATGGACACCTGCGGATATTTTTTCTGTGATAATTTTCTTTTTTCTTAAAATTTTCATCAATTCCAGATATTCGTCTTCTTTGGAAATTTCACCGGTTGTAATAAATTTTTTAACTTTAAAATTGTTGCAAACCGCTATAAAACCTTGATAATGATTCAAATGCGGATGGGTAAGAATTACCGTGTCAATTTTCGTGACACCTTTATTCCACAAAAAGGGAGAAACAACCGTTTCGCCGATATCATATTTTGCTCCCCAATCTCCGCCGCCGTCAATAAGCATATTTGAACCGTCGGGAAATCTGCAATAGACAGCATCGCCAAGTCCTACATCTATAAATGTAATTTCCAGATTTTTCGCTCCAGCGTTTTTTGAAAAATAATTCAAAACAGGCAGAAGTATCAAAATTCCGAATGACAAAATAATGACCCGTTTCCAGATATAATTTTTAATTTTCGGTAGTCCTACGACGATTATGTAAAAAAGCAGTATAAAATATATTGAGGGTGTGGGTATTCTTATCGTTGAATAAGGAACGTTTGCGAACATATCAACCAGATATGTTATCAGAGAAACCACTCCGCCGGTAAGTTTTGAGACGATAAATAACAACTGCGTTCCGATTAAACTTGCAAAATACAAAGCAAAACCTGCGCCGAGCGAAATCCCAATCATCGGTAATATCACAAGATTTGAGACAAGTGCTATTATGGAGACCTTGTTGAAATAGTAAGCCATTAGCGGCAGTATTGCAATTTGTGCGGAAAGCGAGGCGAGAAAAACGCTTATCAACCAGTTGAAAAATTTCGGAAGTTTGTGAATTTTTAATGCCGACTGAAAAATCGGAAAAAAATAAATTATACCGAGTGTTGCCGCAAAAGACATCTGAAAACCGGCTTCAAATAATGTGAGCGGGTTGTAAATTAAAATTATAAACGCCGCCAAAAATATGCCCTGATAAACATCGGCGTTTCTTGATAAAAGCAGAGCAAAAATAACAATAAGCGTCATTATTGTTGCCCGTAAAACAGGAGGATTGGCGCCGGTAATCATTGCATAAAGCAGGATAATTGGGATTAAAAGACCGAGTGAGATTTTCTTTTTCAACCTTAAAATACTTCTGAAAATCCAGAAAAAAATTATTGATACAAATGCCACATTTGAACCGCTGACCACCAAGACATGCATTACGCCCGCGTCAATAAAAATTTTCTGGATGTAAGTTGTAAGCCCGGATTTTTCCCCGATGGTTATGCCGGATAAGACCGCCGCTTGTGAAGGATGTAGATTTTTTTCGTAAGCATCAAGAATCTGTTGCCGCAATTTTAATGATAACTGCCGGATAAAAAACGGTTTTTTGTCTATAATTCTGATGTCATTTTTATGAAAAACCGACAACAAGGCATAAATTCTTTTTCTGAATAAATATTTTTTATAATCAAAAGTTCCGGGAACCGATGGAGTATCGGGTCTGAAAAACTTTCCTGTTATTTCAACGATATCTCCGTAGGAAAAATTATTTTCTTCGGCATAATAATTCACCAAAACATTGCCTTTCGTGTCTGTGCCGTTAATTTTTATTGTCTTTAGAATAAAAGATGTTTTACTGTTGCTTTCTTCCGGCTCGGATATAATTTTACCCGTAATAACTGCGATGTCTCCGGTTGATTGCCTAGCGATATTGCCGGCGGGAATTTTATTAAGAATGCCGAGCATTTCCATAAGCACGATAATAAGTATGTAGGAAACTGTTATTGCTATTAGCGGTCTTTTCATAATAATATATTTTACTAAAAAAACTTGACATTATCAAATAATTTTGTTAAAATCAAACAGTTAAAAACTATTCAACTACTTTCGTAACTACGAAAGTACGAAAGTAGTTTTAATTTTATCGTCGGATAAGCACTTTTAGAAATTATAGTTTTTACACTTTTTGAGGGAGATGTAATGGAACCGCAGATACACGCGGATATATGCAGATTTTAATTTTGATTTTATCTGTGTCCATCTGTGGTTACAATTATTCATAGGAGATGCTATAATGAAAATCGGCAGAAACTTTACTAACACTTTTGTGTTTGATGTGCTGGAAAAAGGTGAACAGGAAAAAATTCTTAACGGAGATTTGTCGCTTTTTTCTATGAATGCTCTCGGGCTTATTAAGTTCAAGAAAAATGTTGAGTTTCAGATAGAAAAAGCAAAAGAACTCGGGCTTGAACATATTGAACTTGACTGCGATGTTCCGAACCCGTATCCGGAGTTTTCAAAAGAGACCCGGAAAAAAATAAAAAAGTTCGCCGAGGATAATGGTATTTCACTATCAGTTCATTTGTCCTATTCCAATGCCGGCTCTTCTATTTCAAGTTTGCAGGAACTTGACCGTTCCTTCGCAGTAAAACTCCAAAATGTTTATGTTGATTTCGCGTCCGATGTCGGCGCCAAATATCTTGTAATGCATCCCGGCACTGCTCCGTTTTATATGATTTCAGATATTTATATGAAACAGTTTTTTAACTCGGTTGTAAAATCGTTCACGGAGATTGGAAAATATGCCCAGGATAAAGGGCTTAAACTTCACATTGAAAATAATGTTTCTTATGACAGTTTATTCGTTGAGCCGGAAGATTGCATAGAAGTTGTAAAAGCGGTGCGTTCCAACGGTGCTAAAATTTATTTCAATTTTGATATAGGACATTGGTTCACCCGAGCCGAAAAAGGCAAAGAAATTCCCAAAAACCCGGAAGAAATCCTCAAAATTATTCCCGATGATTTTATGTGCGAGGTTCACCTGAATGATTTTGTCCCATCGTCTTGGGATCCGCAGAAGCAGATCACATTTCACCCGCCCTTGAATCAAACGAAAGGCCCGTTAAAAAGAGAGAATCTTGAAAATTACTGGAAAATTCTTAAAACGAAAAATCCGGAATTAATTTTACTTGAAACGGCATTCAAAATGCTTGAACAGGTGAAAGACAGAAAAAACATAATAAATGCAGAGATGAAATATATAAAGGAGATTTTCAGGTGAAACATTTTGTTTTTTTATTGGGCAGACCGGGTTGCGGGAAATCGGTGGTTTATAAAATTATAAGAGAAAATCTTGAGAAAAAAGAAATTTATTCTCCGCGGGTTGACGATTTTTTAACCCTCAAAGAAATTCTTGCCAGAGACAAAGAGTTCAAAAGGCATATCCTGAAAGACGGAGGTTTCGCGGTTACCGACTGGACGGTTGTGGACGAAGCGCTTAGCGATTTGTGTAAATTGGTCAAAAAAGAAAAAGCCGACAAAAAAATTATTTTTATAGAATTTGCACGCGATAATTACCGGCATGCATTTGAAAATTTCACAAAAGATGTTCTGGATGATTCCCTTATCCTGTATCTTTACAGCACTTTTGAGGAATGTTACAAAAGAAATGTTGCGAGATTTCAGAAGGCAAAAAAAGACGGGCACGACGACCACATAGTGCCGTTGGATTTGATGAAAACATATTACAAAACGGACGATTATGAACAGGTATATCTAAAATCCGCAAAAGAGTTAATGGAAATTGTTCCTGCGAAAACGGTTGTTCTTGACAGTACCGTTTCCGGCGAAACCGGTATGGAAAATTTAAGAAAACAGATTGTAAAAGAGGTGCTCAATGAGTTATTCTGAATTTGTAGCCGAGCAGTTGGAAAAATCGGATGGCTTCAAAAAAACGGTTGGATTGTTGAAAAATGTAAGAGGCAAAAAATGCCTTGTTTTTTTTCACGACGATCCCGACGGGCTGACATCCGGTGCAATAATTTTTAGAATGCTGAAAAAACTCGGCGCCGATATAACTGTAAAAATTCCCGAGACGATGGAACTTGAAAAATTCCGCGTTGAAGAAGAACTCAAACAAAAAAAATATGACATACTTTTTATAATAGATAAAGCCACGATGGGTTATTATAACGAATATCCGGATTTAGTGAAAGAAGTCGTTATTATTGACCATCATCCTTTAATAGGGGCGTTGCCTGAAAGATGCATAATTTTCAATCCTTCCGTGCCAAATTACACTTTTTGCTCGGCTGCGATTTTATGTAATATGCTCGCCGAGACGCTCGGTTTAAGAGAGGATTTGGATGATTTACTTACTCTCATAGGATTAAAAGGCGATTGGGCGCTTGAACCTGCGACCGATATTGTGGCGCCGCTGGCTAAACCGTTTTATGACGAAGCGGCAAAGAAATTTCCGAACCTTGTAAAAAAAATATCATCCCGTCCGACGATGTTTGAAGTTAATCAGAGAGAAAAAACAACGGCATTAAACCAGATAGGAGAATTTTATTTTGCACTCTCGGGCGGCGGTTTTCAGTATTTTTATAATGATAATATTCCGGAATTAAAAAACAAAAAACAGGTTGAGTTTGCATATCAAACACTTCTTGACCTCAACGCAAAAGATTACGGCTCGCTTGACGAATTTACGGAACAAATGTCCAATAAAGATTTGGCAAAGAAAATATATCAGTGTTTTCTTGACGACTGGAACAAATCAAAAAGTATGTTTGACAATGCGGCGCTTTTGGATAAAGTGAACGGTACCGGTGTGTATATTTTTATGGGAAGTAATGTCTCTTTGATGCCGATGGTCGGCTCGGTGAAACTTTACGAACTGGGCAATCCGGCGGTACTTGTTATGTTCAACTGGCTCGGCGAAAAAAACGGAGTGCATATTTCTTTCCGCGCAAACACCGATAAAATTCACTGCGGAAATATCGCTTCGCAACTGACGGAAAAACTTGTCTCAAAATTCGGAAACAAAGGCATAATTTCCGGCGGCGGTCATCCAAGGGCAGCGGAGTTTCGTACAAGAACTTCGGGCGTTTCACTTTTTGATACGATGAAAGAATTTTGCAATGTTTTTAAAGAACCCACCTTTGGTAAAAAGAAAACTATTGATATTTCATCAATTATCCTCGGATTTATAGTCGGAATAATTTTCATGCTTTTCGTTGCAGGGATATTTAATGTTGGACAACCGAAGTATAAATATTCCGGTTTTGAGAGTAAGGATGGATATTGTGATTTTTGTGGAAAGAAATTAACGACATTTGAAGAAATCTGTAATCCTGCAAATGAAAATTACCATGAATTTTGCAACAAGTGTTATGGCAAGGGAGGTTTAGCGAGATGAAAAACATCAAAATCGCAATTATCGGCGGAAGCGGTGTCTACGAAATTGAGGGGATAAAAATACTGAAAGAGTTGAAAATAAAGACACCGTTCGGTTTACCGTCTGACAAAATTCGCATAGGCGAATTTGACGGCGTAAAAATTGCGTTTCTTCCCCGTCATGCCGTCGGACACAAAATTATGCCGACGGAGGTTAACTCACGGGCGAACATTTTTGCTCTTAAAAAAATCGGAGTTGAAAAAATCATATCCATTTCCGCCTGCGGTTCGCTGAAAGAAGAAATAAAACCGAGGGATTTCGTTATTCCCGACCAACTTTTTGACAGGACAAAATCAAGACCCTCTACATTTTTCGGCGAAGGAATTGTCGCCCATGTCGGTTTTGCCGAACCGTATTGCCCGCAGTTGAGAAAAATTTTAATTGATACGGCAAAATCGCTTGCACTTCCCGTTCACGCCGGCGGCACATATATTTGTATAGAGGGACCTCAATTCTCAACAAAGGCAGAATCAAAGGTCTATCGCTCGCTGGGTTTTTCGGTTATAGGAATGACAAACTTACCTGAAGCGAAACTTGCGCGAGAAGCTGGAATCTGTTTCGCCACCGTTTCTTTGGCGACCGATTACGATGTCTGGAAAGAGGGCGAAGAGGTCTCGGCGGAAACGGTTATGGCAAATATGAAAGTTTTGACGGAAAATGTAAAAAAACTTGTGAAGAGCGTTATTGTAAAATTGCAGGACGAAAGAAATTGTTCTTGCAAAGATGCGTTAAAATATGCTATAATGACATCCCCCAAAGCGATGAATCCTATAACAAAGAAAAAAATTAGTTTGTTGATTAAAAAATATATTTAATTCTTAATTTTTTTTAATGGTATTCAACTACTTCCGTAGTTGCGAAAGTAGTTGAATAGATTTGATTTACCGTCTAAAATATGATTTTTGCCGCTGGTCGGATTTAGCAAATTCAAAAAAAATAACGGAGGTAGTAATGAGAATAGGAAGGGACTTCACAAATTTGTTGAACGCATCTTTTTTAACGGAAGACGAAAAGAAGCAGTTGAAAGCCGCCACGCTTACCGTTGCCGATATGGACGCCAAAGTGCAGAATAAAGCCAAAAAGGATATTATCAATCAGGTTAAGGTTGCGTCGGAGGTTTTACTTGACCATGTTGAATTGGACGGCGGAATTCCCAATCCGTATCTTCAAATGTCATCATCCGAAATTTCCAAAGCAAAAAAAGAAGCAGAAAAAAGAAATATCACGCTTTCTTTTCATCTTCCGTATACTTATGTTGGTGCTGCCGTCTGCGCATTTCAGAAGGAGGACCGTGAAATGGCTGTGGAATTGATGAAAAGATATATTGATTTTGCCGCGAAGTTGAATTGCATAAATCTTGTTATGCATCCGGGTTCCGTTCCTTTTTATCAGGCGGTCGGACTTTACAGAAAACTGGTACGGGAAAATCTCATTCTATCGCTTAAAGAACTTGTGCCGTACGCCAAAAAAAAGGGGATAATGTTTCATCTTGAAAACAATACCGCTTTTGATTCAATACTGGTTGATGTGGAGGAATGCCTTGAAATTCTTGAGACGATAGACCCGAAAGGAAAAACTGTAAAGTTTTGCTTTGATATAGGTCACTGGTTCACCCGAGCCGATTTCGGCAAGCAAATCCCCAATCCGCCGGAGCAAATAATGGAGGTTATCCCGGAAAAGTACATATCCCAGGTTCACCTCAATGATTACATCCCGGTGGTTAAAAAATTCCATCCGCCGTTGCACTACCAGTCGGGACTGCTTAAAAAAGAAAATCTTGAAAAACTTTTTGAGATTTTCAGAAAGAAAAAAGTTGAAATTGTCGTGATGGAAACGGCGGTGAGAGAAGTTGACGAACTGCTAAATACAAGGGTGTTAATGGAAAAGGAAGCGGAATATGTAAGGGAGGTTATGGGTTAATGAATTGTTTGAATGTTTTTCTTTTAGGTCGGCCGGGCTGCGGCAAATCGGAAATTTTTCGCCGTATAACCGCTAAATTAAGTCAGGAAAAAATCTGTAGCGATTTTTTAAGAGTTGACGATTTCCCGAAGTTGTGGAATATTTTTCAGGAAGACGAAAAAACAGGGAAATGGAAAAGATGCCGCAAAACTCCTGACGGCGGATATTTGGTAACCGATGATAGTATTTGGGATGAAATTTTACAGCAGGTTGACAAGGATGTTAGCGGTTTGCAAAAAAATGAGCGCGTTGTTTTTATAGAGTTTTCCCGCCCGAATTATACGACGGCGATGAAGAATTTTTCAAAAAAAATTTTGGACAATGCAATAATAATTTATTCCGATTGTTCATTTGAAACCTGCTGGGGGAGAAATGTCGCAAGGCACAAAGCGGCTCTTGCAAAAGGTACGGACGACCATCTGGTGTCCCGCGAGGAAATGGAAAAAACATATCTTCACGACGATAAAGACGAGTTATTAAAATCTCCGCCAGAGGCGGATTCGTCTTCGGCGAAAAAAATCCCGGTTCTTGTTATAGATACGGATGCTCCGGGCATAGACCATCTTATACCCAAGATAGAAAAAATCATGGTTGAAATAAAAAAAGTGATAAACGGGAGATTCCCTATTAGAAGTCAAGTAAAAAGTGAGTAAGGAAAAAAATATTCTTGCGCCCTGTGATAAGGGTTTTAGAAAATTATTCATAAAAAATTTTTTGAGAACTATCACCTTAATCCCT
>DHFT01000008.1 GCA_002402375.1 Elusimicrobia bacterium UBA4817
GCACAGGCGGGACGCGGTTCTGCGAAACAATTCCCGAGCAATATTTATTTTTTCTTGCCTTCCGGCAGAGAAATCGGCAGTGTTTCTTCAAGGTCTGAATGCGGCTGGGGAATAACATGCACCGCAACTAATTCTCCGACTTTCTGGGCGGCAGCGGCGCCAGCTTCACATGCTGATTTACAAGCAGCAACTTCACCACGGAACAAAACCGTACAAAGTCCGGAACCGATTTTTTCCCATCCAACCACTTTAACATTCGCCGATTTAACGGCAGCATCAGCCGCTTCAATCAGAGAAATCAAACCACGTGTCTCAATCATTCCTAACGCTTCCATCACACTATCCTCCTTTTATAAAATTATTACCCTGTCGCCGTTTTTTATTCCGGCAGCATTTGCTTCATCGGTATCAACGTGAAACTCCGTAGCCATATCCTGGCGAATGCGGGCGACGACATTGTCAAAAACAAGTCCCCTGTCGCCGGCGCATTTTACACGGATTGTCTCACCGTCTTTCAACTGGAAAAAATCCGCATCCTGAGGGGTAAGATGGACATGCCTTTTTGCTACTATGCAACCCTCTTTCAATTCAATCGCTCCGGCGGGCCCGGTTATAGTCAGCGGAGCGGAACCCGCCGTATCACCTGAAATTCTTAACGGTGCGTTCACGCCGAGCGTAAATGAGTCCGTCCTGGAAATTTCAATTTGCGTGGCTTTTCTGATAGGTCCGAGCACCCGGACATTTTTTATTTCACTTTTTGCCCCTTTAATCGTTACCGTTTCTTTTGAGGCGAATTCACCCGGCTGCATCAGGTCCTTGATTTTCGTCAATTTATAATCTTTGCCGAAAAGTTTTTCCAAATCCGCGGCACAGATGTGCAAATGCCTGTTTGAAACGTTTGCAATCACCGGTCTCTGCGCCCGTTTTTCCCTCAATTTAATTTTTCCCGTAATCCGTTCCGTAAGTTCGTCCATAGATTTACTCCATTCTGAAACCTGTAATTTTTTCTTGTGAAATTCGCCTGTCTAAAAACAAGAATTTTACTCTGTACGGCTTTTCAGTCAATAATTCAAATTTAGGATTTTTTTTATATTCGTATCTAAACGCCTGGCCTTTGTTTTTGCTTCTTCCGATAATACCATTGCCATAAATTGTTTTTAATTCACCATTGGGAATAGCGATAAGTAAAATTGCCAAAATCACAATATCGTCACTTTTATTATATTCATAAACAATGTTTATAATATAAGTTAAACAGATTTTTTCACTCGGTTTATTTTTACTATAAAAAGTAGGCAAATGAACTTCATATCCTTCACCAGAATAACTCGTTTGATTATCACCGAGCGGGACTTTTCCCTTATAGTCAGATTCATTGTCAAATTTCGCCGTTTTAATATCTATATGGACAAATGCATTATGTGTCTCAAAAAACATATCAGCGCCAATAGGAGAAGAATTGGGTTTGCCGAACTGACTGAATAACCAGTAATAAATTCTTTCGGCACCTCGGGAAAAATCAGAGTTTTGCTTTTTCTTATCAATCCTGTTGAAAAATTCTTTCCAGTCATCTTTGATTTTATCTTTTGAGTTAAGCCCGTCAATCATTTTTTGTAAATCCTGACTTAAATCAAAGTCAATTTTTTTAAAATAATCATATTCTAATGTCTCTATTTTTTTCAATTTATCGTTCATATTATTTTTACTTCGCCACAGCGTTTTTTAATAATTTTAACAAATTCCGACTGCAATTCTATTAAAATTGATTTTCTATTTAGTTCCTTTGCCACCTTACCCGTTGTACCGGAACCGGCAAACGGGTCTAATACGATACCTTCGGGAGGACAACAGGATTTTATAGCCATTCTCGGTATTTCTTCCGGAAAAACGGCAAAATGTTCATATCCCGTTTTTGCGGTATTTATTCTCCATAAATCACCGGGATTTTTCCCGTTAGGATGATTTTGAACAACTTGCAAAACCAATTTTGTCTCAGTCATTTCCTTATCATATTTATCGTCAAAATTTAATATCTTTTTTAATTTCAACCAGTCATTAGGTGAAGGGAGCGAACCGCCCGCATCTTTCCTGAACCAATGTCCGGCAGTATGTTTGTATCTGAGAATCTTATCAATTTCCTGAACTCCGATTTTTCTTTTTTCACGCCAAGAGCGTAAATAATCGCAGATTATATTCAGGGGTAATTCTTTTTTTCTTTTAAGAGTATATTTTTCGTCGGTAACAGACATTCTCGCACCGGGTGACGCACCTATGTTTTTTTCATTGCCGCGAAATTTGCCGTTATACGCATCCCCTTTCGGTTTTTGAATTCCACCCTGCGTTTTATGCGGAATTCTTATCGCATCAATATCAAAACAAACCTTTTTTTCCCAATCATTTTTTGTGAAAAGGAAAACCGGCTCATATGTATTTGAAAATCTTGTTTTTACAGGTGAAGGCATATGGTCGGGTTTATACCATACAATCTGATTTCTTAAAAGCCAACCGCGGTTTTGCATACCTATTGCAATCCTTGACGGAATCATCTGTAGATTTTTATCCACATAACTATCTCCGACATTCAAAAAATATGCCCCGTCATCACGAAGCACTCTCAAAATTTCATCACCGATTTTGATCATTTTTTCAACGTATTCCTGCGGCGATTTTTCTCTGCCAATCTGGTTTTCAACTTCATAGTCCCTTAAATTCCAGTATGGCGGAGAGGTCACGACAACAGATATACTTTTGTCCGGAATACGATTTAATTGTTCAACAACGTCACCGAGCATCAAAGTAGGAACGGTATTGACCGGTAAAGAAACAAATTCACTTTCCGAACTTTTTTCGTTTTCTTTTACTCTTTTAATTAAAACATTGTAAGAGTAATTTTGCTGAACTACCTGCATCTAATACCTCACAAGTTTGATGAAATCATCTGCTTTAAGGGACGCACCGCCGACAAGGGCGCCGTCTATGTCCGGCTGTTTCATAATTTCGGATACATTGTCCGGCTTAACGGAGCCGCCGTACAAAATACGAACGCTTTCTGCGGCATCTTTGCCGTACATTTCCGAATAAAGTTTTCTGATGAATGCGTGGACTTCCTCCGCTTGTTCAGGTGTTGCCGTTTTTCCTGTCCCTATCGCCCAGACGGGTTCATACGCAATGACCAGTTTTTTTGACTGTTCTGCCGATAGTCCCGCAACGCCGATTTTTACCTGTTTCTCAATCACCGGAAACGCCTCGTTTTTTTCGCGCTGCTGCAGTGTTTCACCGACGCAAACAATCGGTATGATAGAATTTTCAAACGCAACTTTCATTTTTTTGTTGACGCTTTCGTCGGTCTCGCCGAAGTACTGCCTTCTTTCCGAATGGCCGATAATTACATACTCGCAGCCGGCACTTTTCAGCATCAAAGGGGAAATCTCGCCGGTATAAGCGCCGGATTTTTCAAAATACATATTTTGGGCGCCTAATTTTATGACGGAGTTTTTAACAATTTCTTTTATCACAACAAGCGAAGTGAACGGCGGGCATACAAGCACTTCACGGCCCTTTTCAACACTGCCGTCCGACAGTTTTTGTTTGAGGGCATTTACAAGTTCCACCGACTCCTCAACAGTTTTGTTCATTTTCCAATTGCCCGCAATTAAAGAAACTCTTTTTGACATTTTAACTCCTTTCATCTGAAAATACTCTTTTGCGACAGGTCCGGCAAAAGAATTCCCATCTACCGTCGGTAATTTACCGTTTTTGAGCGCATCAAGAACATCCCGATATGTAAAAATTTTCTTTTTGATATTTAGCATAGCAGTTTATTAAAAATATCGGAAAATGTCAAGCAAAAAAATGGAATGTTTCACGAAACACTGTCACTTAATTGTCTGAGGAAAATTTTCTTCCCACACGCAGACCCGATTCCTGCCGTCCCTTTTTGCCTTGTAAAGAGCATCGTCGGCCATTTTAATAAGTTTGTCTTTATCAATTTTTCTTTCACCGTGCCACGAGACAACACCGACGCTGATGGTGATTTTAAGTTTTTTGCCTTTAAATTCCAACGGCGTGTTTTCAACATTTCTTCTCAATCGCTCCGCTATCGTTTTTACAACTTCCGGCGTCTGCTCAAATTTCGGGTCCGGCACAAGTATCACCGCAAATTCCTCGCCGCCGTATCGCGCTAAAATATCCGTCGTGCGCATAGTGTTTTTCAGTATTTTTGACAACTGTACGAGGGCGGCATCTCCAACCTGATGACCGTAATCATCATTGAAATTTTTGAAATGGTCTATATCAAACATAATAAGCGAAAGTATCTGGTCAAATCTTCTTGCACGCTCCATTTCTTTTTCAAGACGATGATGAAAGTATTTATGGATGTAAAGGTCGGTCAGACCGTCGGTAACGGCGTTCTCATATAATTTCGCATTTTGTATGGCAACTGCCGCCTGATTGGCAAGAATTGATGCAATCCTCCTGTCATATTCGGAAAATTTTCCGCCGCCTACTTTTTTGTCAAGCGAAACGACGCCCAAAACATGTCCTTTGAAAATTAAAGGCAGGCACAGAAGCGTTTCTTTCGGACGGGATTTAGTCGGGTCCGAAATGAAATCAAGATACAGATATTTTTCCTTGCTGGTGTCGTCAATAAGAACCGACTCGCAGGTAGCGGCGACAACGCCGGCCACACCCTCGGCAAGTTTCGGCCTGACGACCTCATATGCACGACGGGAAAGCCCTATGCCCGCTTTTATTTCAAGCGTCTGGATATCCTCGTTCATCAGCATAATGGAACCCTTTGAAACATTAACAGATTTTGCAAATGCATCCATTATTTGAGGGAGAAGTTCTCTCATTTCAAGCGTAGCGGTGATATCTTTTGAAATATCCTGTATCAGTTTCATATCAGAGTTAAGCCGCTCAAGTTCTCTCGTTTTTCGTTTGAAAAAAAGCACCGAAAACCAAAGAAGGTAAGCGATTGAAGCCGACGCAAAAATAATAATAACCACATATAACCAATAAGGCAAGCTCATAATTTTTAATCTCTTTTCAGCAGATTTCTGAAACCCGTTTTTTCAATACGGGATGCACGAAATTCGGGGCAATTTCCACAAGCGGAGTTAAAACAAAGTTTCTGTTATGCAAATCACTGTGCGGAATTGTAAATTTTTTATTTTCTATTACTTTCTTACCGAAAAATAAAATGTCAATGTCTATTTCGCGGGGACCCCACCTAAAACTTTTTTTTCTTCCGATTTTTTTCTCAATTTTCTTGCAGAGTTCAAACAGTTCCGACGGCAATAGTTTCGTTTTTAACTTTGCGACTGCATTTAGAAATTTTTTCTGCTTTTTATAACCGTAAGGTTCGGTTTCGCGCAGTGAGGATATCCGTAATACTTTTTGACCGCTTTTTTTTAGAAGTCTTATTGCCTTCAAAATGTTTTTTTTTCTATCTCCCCTATTGGAGCCGAGTCCCAGAAAAACTGTCGTCATCTGTAATTTTTCAAAACATCCGCCAAAATGGAAACGGCAATATCCACATCCTTTTTGTTTATGTTAAGCGGGGGCAAAAATCTTAATACATTATCCTGCGTACAGTTTATAAGAAGTCCTTTTTGTAGACACTTGCTTACAATTTCTTTTCCGTTAATTTTAAGTTCGGCACCGAGCATTAAACCGAAACCTCTGACATCTTTTATTACATCATATTTTTCCCGAAGTTTTCTTAATTCCGACAGAAAATAATTTCCTACTTCTTTAACATTTTTTAGTAGTTTTTTATTACTAACAATTTTAAGAACTTCAATGCCTGCGGCACAACAGACGGAATTGCCGCCGAAAGTTGAGCCGTGGTCACCGAAACTAAATATTTCGGCTACCTTATTTTTTGCAATTGTCGCGGCAACTGGAAGACCTCCGCCTAACGACTTCGCAATCGTTAAAATATCCGGTATTACGCCATAATTTTTGAACGCGAAAATTTTACCGGTTCTTCCAAGCCCGCATTGTATTTCATCAAAAATCAAAAGTAATTTATTTTCATTACAGAGTTTTCTTAACCCGATTAAAAACTCTTTTTTAGCGGGATAAACCCCGCCTTCACCCTGAACCGGCTCAACTATTATGGCGCAGGTTTTTGGGGAAATAATTTTTTCTACCGAAGATAAATTATTAAACTCTGCAAACTTAAACCCGCCTAAAAGCGGCTCAAAGCCCTTGTGAAATTTTTTCTGACCCGTCGCCGAAAGCGTCGCAATCGTTCTACCGTGGAACGAATTTTTGAAAGTAACAATCTCGTATTTCGTCCCTCGTCCCTCGTCCCTTGTCCCTGTCCTTTTACCCCATTTTCTTGCAAGTTTTATAGCGCACTCGTTCGCCTCGGCGCCCGAATTGGAAAAAAAAACCTTACCGCCTAAAGTTAAATCTGACAGTGATTGGGCAAGCGTAATCTGTGGAATTGTATAGTAATGATTTGAAACATGGATAAGTTTTTCGCTCTGCGATTTAATTGCTTTTACGACTTTCGGATGGCAATGGCCGACGGATGAAACGGAAATCCCGGCAAAAAAATCCAGATATTTTTTTCCTTTATCGTCCCAGAGATATTTTCCGCTTCCCCTGACAAACAGAACGGGACTTCTTTTATATGTCTGAAAAATATTTTTTTTCTCTAAATTAAAATAGTTCATAAAATTTTTGTTCCTTCCAGATTTATGTCCAGTATATCTACTTCTCCTACGCCTTTTTTTACCGCCTGAACACAGCCCATAATTTTTGGAAACATTCCGCCGGTAATTACTTTTTTATCCGTTAACTTTTTTATATTCTCAATTTTTATTGCGGGGATAGTTTTTTTCTTATCGTTCAGAACGCCCGAAACATCCGTGAAAAATATAAGTTTTTTCGCTTTAAACTGAGCCGCGATGCTCCCGGCAACTTCGTCGGCATTAAAATTCAAAATCTGGCCGGTTTTATTTTTACCGACTGGCGAAATAACGGCGATTTTGCCTTTTTCAAGCACCTTTTCAATTTCCGAAATCTTTGCAGATGTGAACTTTCCGACATAACCGAGCTTTTTGATTCTTTTACCTATTGACGCTTTTTTTATCGCTACGGCATTTTTAAGTTTCTTTACAAGTTCATCCTGAATATTCTCAAGCACTTTTTCTACGATTTTTATTGATTTACCGTCGGTATAACGCAGACCGTTTATAAATTTTGTCTTGATTTTTGATTTTTTAAGCGCTTCTGTAATCGCTTTGCCGCCGCCGTGCACAACAATAACAGTGTTCTTTTCGGCAAACTTTTTTATACTTTTTAGTATTTTTTTTTCGGCGGATTTATCGTCCATCAAACTTCCGCCGTATTTTATTACAATCATAATGTTTTGTAAAAAGAAAGCCGCATGTCGCCGTATTTTTCCTGACGGTAAAGCGAAAGACCGCCGGTTTTCTCAGGAAGTATTTCTTTTTTATGATGTTGTCCGATAATAATTCCGTTTTTTGACAAGAGATTTTCGGATTTTCCTATTATAACTGCCAGCATTTTCATCTGATACGGAGGACCGATAAAAATTATGTCAAACTTGCCTTCTAATAAATCCGGTTGCGACGCATCCCGTTGAACTATTTCCGCATCTTCCAAAATACCTAATTTTACCAGATTATCTTCAATTACTTTTATGCAGTTTCCGTCACTTTCAACAAATGTGACTTTTTTTGCGCCGCGGGACAACGCCTCAATTCCGACGGAACCAAAACCGGCAAACAAATCCAAAAAAATGGAGTTAACAATTTTTGGAGTTAAAATATCAAAAAGCGATTTTTTTGTCCGTGATAGGAGCGGTCTTGTTTGAAAACCGGGCAACGTTTCAAGGTTCCGCCCCCTGAATTTGCCCGCTATTATTTTGAGCGACATTTGGTTTTATTATATCAAAAAATCTGATTATGTCAAGGTTGGATGGAATTTTCTAAATATCAACGGAGATTTTATCTTTTAACCTTCTTGATTTTTTTATGCATCTTTTGCATCAAATCGGTTATCTCTTCGGTAGTAACTTGCTGTTTGAAATCAAAAATCCTCACCGTCCAGGCAACTAAACCTGTTTCAAGTTGAACCATTTTTATAAAATGATAATTGATATAGCCCTGTCCTTCAATATTTTTTCTGACCTGTCCGCTAAAGACCATACCGTCTATTCCGGAAATCTGGTTAATTTTTTTCATTTCATTTGAACTTATTACACCTGTTGCAGAAAGCCCCGCTTCCTTCAGAATTTTTTCAAGATGACTTCTCTCAATCACATCATAACCTACCGATATAAGCGGAGCCATTAAATCATGCTGAGCATTTAGAGCAATCGCAACTTTTTTAATAGAATTATTGTCAAAATCCAACGGCCATGTATACTTAAATCTGTCAACGCTTATATTATTTTTGTCAACTAAATATTCTTTTCCGATGAGATAGGATTGCGAAGTAAAAAACGGTTTTTTCATAAAATGTTCCCACTTCATTTTCTTAAGCGTCTTTCTCAGCGGGCTGTATAAATCATATACATCGGTGGGATACCCCACAAAAACAATTCTTCCCGTATTAATATCCACCAGATGAACCTGTCCGCATTTGCCGAGGAATTTTTCCGACACGCCTTTATCAACAAAAAGTATGCCGTCTAATCCGAGCAAACGTCCTATCTTCAACGCCTCTTCGGATTGGGTTAAGCCCGACATTGAAAGTCCTTGTTCTTTCAAAAGGGTATCAATATTTCCTCTGTCTACCACAGTAAACCCCAAAGAAACCATATCCATTTCCCATAATCCTGCGGCTACCTGAAAATCAGGTGAATTTTCCGCGGCGAGAACGGCAACTTTTCTTATTTCTTTGACATTAGATTGGGGATTTAAAGTAATCCGGGAAGCAGCACAACCGCCTAGTGCCAAACAACAAAAAAATAACACTACCATTTTCCAATTGCATCTTTGAACTTCATTCATAATTATTCTCCCGATTATTATTTTTCAAAAAATGGAGGTGAGGGGGGTTGAACCCCTGACCTCTTGCATGCCATGCAAGCGCTCTCCCAACTGAGCTACACCCCCAAAAATTTGATTATTGATTACGCCGAAATTTTACACAGATTATAAATTATAAATTACAAATTGTCAAGAAATTTTTTGCAAAACCCAACCCTGTAAATACCTGCCCTCCGGAAAATTAAGCGGATAGGAATGGTCTGGGGATGCCCCGATTTTTTCAATTATTTTCATTTCGCAGACAGATACGGATGCCGCCTGAAAAAGCACTTTTTGAAAATCTTCCTCGGAAATGTAGGAACTGCACGAAAAAGTAAAAAATAGTCCGCTGGGTTTAAGTTTTTTCATTGCGAGTGAATTTAATCGCTTGTAACCCTCCAACGCATTTTTTATTTTTGCTCTTTCTTTTACGAATGACGGCGGGTCCAAAATTACCGCTTCCGCGGTTTCATTTCCCGTTTCTTCCAGACGGCTGAATGCATCGGCGGTGATTACCGATATATTTTTGGCAAAATTATTTATTTTTGCGTTTGCTAATGCGAGGTCGTTTGCCGATTGCGAAGAATCTATATGCTCTATTTTTTCCACGCCGGCGAGGACGGCGTATAAATTGAAACTTCCGGTATGAGCAAAATAATTTTGCAAATATTTTACATCTAAAACTTTGCACCAGTATTCAATCCGTTTCCTCGCTGTACGCAAATCCAAGAAATATCCCGTTTTTTGACCGCCGGTAATGTCAACTTTTATTTTAAATCCGTCTTCTTCAATATAAAAATTTTCCGGAAGAGCACCATACAAAATGCCGGACGGCAAATCTTTTAGCCCCTCTTTTTTTCTAACCTCAACATCGCTTCTTTCGTAAATTGCCACAGGGGTAAATAATTTTTTAATTATATCAACCCACAAATTGCGATTTCTATCGGCAAACAGTGTCTGCAACTGCATTACAAAAACAGGCCCATAGCGGTCTATAATAAGCCCGGGCAAATCATCCGACTCGGCATAAACGACACGGTAATTTTTCTTGTTTTCCGGAAGATTTTTTATACCGAGAATGCATTCTTTGTTTTCGGCGACATTTTTTATATGTCCGCCGAACCAGTTTTCGTCAATTTTTTCCGACGGATTCCAACTTATTACCCGCAAACGGATATCACTGTGCAAATTATATGCTGCCTGCGCAAAAACCTTACCTGTCTCGTCGGCAACAGACACAATATCGCCGGGTTCAACATCAGACGGTACATTTTTCACTGCACCTGAAAAAATCCACGGATGCCGGTTTTTTATTATCTTTTGAGAACGCTCTTTTTTAATAGTTACAATTTGCATACCTGATTTTTTCTTGTTATAATACCATTGAAAAAGTCCTCAACCCAGAATAATGGCACAATCGCCAACCTAATCACCATCCTTTATTTCGAGCATATACTGAACTGAACTTCCTAATACTTTGCTATTGCAAAATCTTCTTGATTAAAGCTTTTGGTTTATTGGACATGTCCCCTTTTTTCTCTAATTTTTCCTATTATTTATTTATAGTTGTACCTTTTCTCATGCCATTCATATAATCAACAATTCTGTTATCAACAAATACGTCATTTGGATAAAGTTTTTTCGTGATAGTAAGTCCTTTTAGTGTGCGGCAACGGCTAAGTGCTACGTAAGTTTGTCCGCTAACAAAGGGAGACCGCGTGTAATCGACATTGATACAATCGAAAGTAAGCCCTTGACTTTTGTGAATAGTAATGGCCCATCCAAGACGAAGTGGAAATTGTTCTAATACACCAATGACCTCCGCGACAATACGATCTGAGTTTGAATCAATTTTGTAACGAATGTTTTCCCATTTTTCACGTAGCACAACTAATTCTTCGCTACTTCTATCTAATTTAACGAGAATACTTTTTTCATCCAATTTTGTAACAGTCCCCATATCTCCGTTATAAAACTTACCCGCGTTCTTTAAAATCATTATGCGCGAGCCTTTACGTAAAATAAGTTTCCGGGGTACAACCGTACTTTTTTCTTCAGGGAATTCACCATTAATCTTCGCCTTGTATTCGTATTCGGGAATTGGAAGTTTTAATAACTCTGTTTGATTGATAGCATCTGCAACTTTATTGGTAGTTGTGAGTGTAATACCTTTGCTTTTAGATCTTATATCGAAAAGTTCTGAAAAACGGCCGTTAATCGGATTGAGGGTTTGTATGTCCGCGGCGCCGTGGCGAATTAAATTCAGTAGTTCAATAAATTCAGTATCATGTTGTCGATGAATTTCCGTTAATTCCAAAAGTCGGAAATTCCCTCTTTTATGGGCTTCGGCACTAAAGAAATAGGGTGTTTTGTAGATTTTAGATATGATTGGTTCTTCATCGGACGTAACAACGGGCGGTAATTGGTAAGGATCGCCAACTAAAATAATCTGGGCACCCCCAAATGGCTTGCTGCTATCCCTTCCTTTTAATCTCAACAAAGTGTCGATACCGTCAAAGACATCCGCACGAACCATTGATACTTCATCGATTATGATGGTATCAACGGTCTTAAAAATTCGGTCATTAGTGCGAATTCCATGAATTACCTGCGGTGTAACTATCCGCGGAGGGAAGTGAAAAAATGAATTTATTGTTTGGCCTTTGGCATTAAATGCTGCTATACCTGTGGGAGCCAACACAACAACTTTCTTTTTTGTACGATCTCGAAATAGTTTGACTAGTGTAGTTTTACCGGTACCTGCGTTGCCAGTCAGGAACCAGTTATCATTTGAATCCTCAAATATAGATAACGTCGAGCGAAATTCATCTGTCATTATAATGCTGGGAGTGCCGAACATTCTCTGTTTGATAAACGGCCAAAACATCATTTTATTAAATCCTTAATACTGCCGCCTAACGCATTAGCAATTTTTACCATCACACAAAATGTTTTTTAGTAAATGCTCTACCAGAACCGGATTTTAGGTATTTTTCAAATGCAAATGCTTTATGTTTATCATTAATCGCAAAATAAAAATCTAATTCTACCGGCAGCCGGTTTACTGTTGCCGGAACATAACCATTTTGATGTCTTTCCAATCTATCTTTAATATTGTCAGTGCAACCAACATAATAACCGTATTTACATTTTAACGAATAAACGTAATACATATTTAATCCCAACTGCACATATGTCTACTGGCGGATTTTATCACGCCTTAGCCGAGATGAAGCCCGCCTTCGCCCTTATGGGCTTCGGCGCGGCGATGGCGGAGAGGGTGGGATTTGAACCCACGATACCTTGCGGTATACACGCTTTCCAGGCGTGCGCACTAAACCGGGCTATGCGACCTCTCCATTGATAGATATTGTATAAAGAAATTATTGAACCATTTTTATTGCTTCCGGAATTTTTTCTATCAAATCGGTTGGGAGCATTGATATCTGTGTTTTCTCTTTTGCCGCTAAATCACCGGCAAGGCCGTGCAGATAAACTCCGAGACAGGCGGCATTAAGTAAATTGTCCGTCTGCCCAATAAATGCCGCAATCATTCCCGTCAAAACATCCCCGCTTCCGCCGGTCGCCATTCCGGGATTGCCGGTCGTGTTGACAAAAATATCTTTGCCGTCTGAAATAACGGTCTCAAAACCTTTAAGAACACATATTATTCCGTAATCCGCAGCAAATTTTTTTGCGATTTTTTCGCGGTTTTTCTGAATATCGGAAATGCTAATTTTCATCAGACGGCTTAATTCCGCCGGGTGGGGAGTAATTACGGTATCCGATTTTAGTTTTTTAAAAATTTTAGCATTTTTTTGTATGTTATTAAGTCCGTCCGCATCAATAACTATCGGGACTCTGTTCTTTAATAAAAATCTCTCTGTAAAAATTTTTGTGCACAACTCGGTTGAAATTCCGCACCCGAACGCTATTGATGTAATTTTTCTTTCGGATGAAAAATCCAAAATTATTTTGGTGGCAGCAGGTGAAATATAACCGTCATCGTCGGGCAAATATATGGTCATAACTTCCGGAGCAAGCCGCTTTGTTATCTGAATATTAAGTGACGAAGGCATAGCGATAGTTGTAAGCCCGCTTCCCGAACGAAGACAGCCGAGAGAGCACAAAATCGCAGCACCCGTAAATTGTTTTGAACCGGCAACGACAAGTGTATGCCCGTAATCGCCTTTGTGCGAATCGGCAGGTCGTACAGGCAAAAGTTTTTCTACAAATTCGGATGTCAACTTTATCATCTTTTTTCAAAAACTGCAAATGCCACAGCATAATTGTCGGTGTGTGAAAGCGAAAGCGAAATTTTTTTTTCAAGATTTTTGTATTTTTTTGACAAAACAATTTCCGGTTTGCCGTCCGATGTATTTTTTACCGTAATATCCCTGTGCCAGATGTTCTTTTTGCCGAGTGCCTTCCAGACCGCCTCTTTTGCCGCAAACCTCACCGCAAAATGCTGCCACTTGTTTTTTTTTGAACCGCAGTAAGCAATCTCCGGCGGCGTATAAACCTTTTTAAGAAATCTTTTGTTTGTAAGAATTGTCTTTTTTATCCGACCGATTTCAATTATATCAACACCAGCAAGTATCATATTTTTATTATACCATAACTAACGGACTTTGTAAAGTGCGGCGGCATCGTCAGAATAAATTTTTCCCCAGTACGATTTTACAGAAATGTTTCTGTTAGAATAAACCAGAACTACATCCGTATTTTGGGGAAGTTCACCCTTTGACGAATCCAAAAATTCAAAACTACTTTTTATGAAATCAACGGGATAAACGGTATCGTATCTTCCGTCAAACGAAACCTTTACCTGCGGGTAGAGATGGAATAAAATGTACTCGCCCCAGTCAAACTCGCAAAAAACATTACCGACAAAATTTATTTTTTTCAGGTATTGAACCGCCTCGACAGGATAAGCATTTTTATCAACTTCCACCATCACTTTCGGCTTGAAATATACGGCAGTCAGCGTTAAAAAAATAATAATTACAAAAACCGCTTTGGAAGAAATCTTCTCCGGTAAATCCGCGAAATAATTTCCTAACATCGGTGCCGACACAATAGCAAAAATTGGTATATGTCTTATTGATGTGAACGATAAAATCAAAAATAAAACTGGCAGAACAATTTCTGATAAACCAATTTTTTTTATTTTTACAATGGTAAAATACACAAAAATTAGCACTATCCCCCAATAACCTGCAAAATCAAGAGTAAAAAAATGAGGCGGCTGCCAGTCGGTAATATAACTTCTCGTTAGCGGATTGAAGAATGCCCTGAAAATGCCGGGCCATAATTCAAAACCGTAAGGATTCAGAAAAGTTATTATAACTGAAATTATAAAAAATAAAAATAATTTTATTTTTTCAGATGAAAAAATTGCAAATGCAAAAAGATAAACAAGACCCGCGAGAAATCCGCCGTGCAAGTTCGCCCAAAGAAGAAAAAGCGGAGGAATAAACAATAATTTTTTGATTGAAAGCAGATAAATCAAAATTGCAAAAAATAAAAATGTAAAAATCTGAGGTCTGAAATGCCAGAACGGCATAACGGAAAAAAGAACTAAAAGGTAGGCAATAACTGAACCCGGTATGTTTTTACTTTTAACGATTTTATGAATAAAAAAACAGAAAAAAATCCCGACAACCAATCGCAGAAAAACCATTCCGGAGTCAGAAAAATTTTTATAAAAAATCCAGAATATAACTTCCGAAAGCCACTCGTGATTTATCCATTTACGACCGTTTGCGGTATAAGAAAAATTGTCGGTTTTGGGGACACTTCTCGTTTCAAAAATCGTCTGCCCGAATTTTAAATGCCCCCAATAATCCGGGTCAGCCATAGAAAAGGAAAGAAAGACCGACACGGAAAACAGTAATAACCATAGTGCGATAGCAAATTTTTTATTATTTATCGGCGTGGCCATTGTGTCCACATTGAAAGTGGCAGGTTCATTTTTCTTTATTTTTAATATACTCGTCAATCGCACGGGCGGCACGCTTGCCGGCGCCCATTGCTTCAATTACGGTTGACGCACCGGTTGCAATATCTCCTCCGGCGAAAATTCCCGGAATGCTGGTTGCACCCGTTTTTTCATCAGTAATTATATTGCCGTGTTTGCCGACTTGAAGACCTTGAACCGTTTTGGGAAGTAGCGGGTTCGGGCTTTGTCCGATTGCCATTACAACTGTATCAATATCTAACTTGAATTCAGAATTTTTTATCGGGACAGGCCTTCTTCTGCCCGACGCATCTGGCTCGCCTAACTCCATTTTCAGACATTCCATTCCTATAACATTGTTGTTCTCGTCGCCTATAAATCTTATGGGAGCGGTAAGCAAATAAAACTTTACCCCTTCTTCTTTTGCGTTTTCAATTTCTTCCAGACGGGCGGGCATTTCTTTCTCTGTCCGACGATAAACAATTATTACCTCATCCGCACCGAGACGCAGTGAAACCCTTGCGGCATCCATCGCGACATTCCCGGCGCCTATAACAGCAACCCTTTTGCCGATATCAATCGGCGTGTCATACTCAGGAAATTTATATGCCTTCATAAGATTCGCCCTTGTCAAAAACTCGTTTGCGGAATAAATTCTATTAAGATTTTCGCCGGGTATCCCCAGAAATTGCGGGAGTCCTGCACCCGTTCCGACAAAAATTGCTTTGTAGCCCTCGTCAAAAAGTTCCTGAACCGTTTTTGTTTTTCCTATCAGCACATTGGTTCTTATATTTACCCCGAGCGATTTTATATAATCAATTTCCGTTTTAACGATTTCTTTTGGAAGGCGAAATTCAGGAATGCCGTACATCAAGACACCGCCGGTTTCATGAAGCGATTCAAATATATCAACTTCGTAGCCCATTTTTGCAAGGTCTGCCGCACAGGTAAGACCCGCAGGCCCCGAACCGACAACAGCGATTTTAATACCGTTGTCGGACTTCGGACGGAGTTTATCCCCGAAGAATTTCGGGGAGACTTCGGACTTCGGACTATTTTGCATCTCCCAATCCGCAGCGAATCTTTCCAGACGACCGATGGCTACCGGTTCGCCTTTTTTCGCAAGAACGCATTTTATTTCGCACTGAGTTTCCTGAGGGCAAACCCGGCCGCAAATTGCAGGGAGATTATTTTTATCTTTAAGAATTTTTATCGCTCCGGGAAAATCTTTTTCAGCAATTTTTTTGATGAAACCGGGGATATCTATCTCAACAGGACAACCTTCAATGCATGCAGGTTTTTTGCACTGAATACATCTTTTTGCTTCAAGAATCGCCTGTTCTTCGGAATAACCGAGCGCCACGGAAGAAAAATTTTTTATTCTTTCTTTTGCGTTCTGGACCGGCATTTTTTGACGGGGAATTTTTGTCATTTTTTTATACTTTCAAGTAATCTGCAATGATGGGTTAACGATTCTTTTTCCTTCCGCTTAAAAACGGAGAGGCGGCTCGTGAGTTCCGCCCAGTTGACGAGATGGCCGTCAAAGTCGGGACCGTCAACACAGGCGAATTTTGTCACTCCACCGATTGAAACCCGGCAGGCGCCGCACATACCTGTCCCGTCAACCATTACAGGATTCAAACTGACAATCGTTTTTAGGTTGTGCTGTTTTGTAATTTCCGAAACTACTCTCATCATCTGCACGGGACCTATCGCATAGACGATGTCAGCGAGTGGCGAGTGGCAAGTGGCAAGCAGAGTTTTTAACACATCGGAAACAAAACCTTTTTGCCCGTAAGAGCCGTCATCGGTCGTCAGGAAAAATTCGGCGGAAATTTCTTTCATTTCATTTTCAAGAACTATAAAATTTTTTGAACGCGCGCCGAGAATACTGATAATTTTATTGCCTTTTTCTTTCAGTGCTTTTGCGACGGGATACATAACCGCAACACCGACGCCGCCGGCTATGCATAACGCTGTTCCGAAATTTTCTATGTGCGACGGCACACCCAGGGGACCTACGGCATCAAGAATGGTATCCCCGCTTTTCAATTTTCCCATTTCAACGGTAGTTTTTCCTACTTCCTGAATAAAAAGCGTGATTGTGCCTTTGACTTTATCGGAATCCGCAACCGTTATCGGAATCCTTTCGCCTTTTTCGTGAAGGCGCAAAATCACAAACTGTCCCGGAAGCGTTTTTTTTGCAATATCCGGCGCTTCTATTACAAACTTGTTGATACTTGTTGCCGGCGTTGATTTTTCTATAATTTTAAACATAAATTTTACGATGCTCAACCGTATATTATATGCCGCTTCCATTTAAAAACTTATCTTCGGAAGTGAAAAACTCTTTTTTAATCTCTTCTTTTTTCTTTTCAAGATATTTGTCTATCTCGGAGGTGACACCCTCAAGCGTTTCAATTTTTTTAAGACGCTCTTCAATTTTTTCCTGCTCTTTCACCATAAATCTTATAGCATCAGCCACAGGGTCGGGCAATTTTCCGTGCTCAAGCATTTCAATATCTTTTGCTGAAAAACCAACTCCGACGCGGGCGGGAATACCGACGGCAGTTGAATTGGCAGGAACATCCGATACAACAACTGAGCCGGCACCTATACGGGAATTATCACCTATTTTTATTGGACCTAAAACGGTAACACCCGCACCGATTACAACATTATTGCCAAGTGTCGGATGCCTTTTTTCCTTTTTCAAAGATGTCCCGCCAAGAACTACACCCTGATAAATGAGAACATCGTCGCCGATTTCCGCCGTCTCGCCTATGACGACACCCATCCCGTGGTCAATAAAAAATCTTTTACCGATTGTTGAACCCGGATGAATTTCAATTCCCGTAAAAAACCGCGCGAGTTCGGAAATAAGACGGGCAACCGTAAATCTTTTATGTTTGTAAAACCAGTTTGATAGACGGTAAAACCACATAGCGTGAAGTCCGGGATAGCAAAAAAGCACCTCAACGATGTTTTTCGCCGCAGGGTCTTTCTCAAAAATAACGGAAATATCCTCTTTTAGTTTTTTGAACATACTTTGATTATACAAATTTTTTAGAGATTTTCAAGTTTTTTCAATTGGTACAAATGTACTAATTGGATTTTTAGAAGATAAGTTTCAGACCGAGACCGAAAAAATTGGAAGTGTAGTTATATGGCGTATCGTTAGATTTGTTGTCTTCAAATGAGAAACTGCCGCTTAAAATAAGATTTTCAGTTATTTCTTTTTCCATCTTTAGTGATACAAATGTTTGTTTGTCGCTGCGATTTTCATAAGGTGAAATCAAAATTTCATCTTCGTCTCTTGCAAGCCATCCGTCAAAATTTTTTCTTAAATAATGCCCGTAAAATTCAAAAAGAATTTTTTCCAAATCACCGCTTTTCAGCAAAAAATTCACCATATCCGATTTATAATTCCAATAATTCTGGAGAACCCTCTCGTCGCCGGAAGCCGATGTCCCTTCATAAAATTCATCGGCATTTGAATCCAAATATGCAACCGAATAACCTGCCTCGGTATTACCTAATCCTTCAAAATATCTTTTAAGTTTTACGGTGAAACTTTGCTCGTCATCTTTTCTCAAATCCGACGTATTCGTCCGGGAACCGTTAAGGATTTCATAGAGGTATCTCTCGGAATAATCCCTTTCACCGACGACAAAATCCGACTTTACCGAAAAATCAAGCGGCAAATCCTGAATAAAATCAACATAAAAATCACCGCCGGAATAATCCAAGTCGTAATCGGGATAGTTCGCATCTTTATAGACATAACCCGCCTCTATTTCCGTATAATAAAACGGGTATAATTTCAAAAATGGATTGCCATAATTTAATGTGGAATTATATTCTTTTGATTGAGGATATTGGAGCACATTTAATCCGCCGGCAACTCCGGCTGTAAAAAATCCGCTTAATCTTTGTCTGATTGAACCGTTTATAAAATGGTTATTCCGATTTTCAAGATTTTCCTCAAAAAAATTCAGCGAAGAAAACGAATAATTAAACCGCGGGTAGGCATTTTTAAGTTTTGCCATCAAATTAAAATTGAAATCCAAATTAAGACCCAAATCCGACAGGTTACTGCTGTCATTATAGACATTACTGTCGCAAGCCGTTTCAACTTTCAGCGAACCGCCGACGGCCGCCTTTAATTGCGGTAAAATTATAAATTCCGCCAGCATTAAAATAACGATAACCTTTTTTTTCATTTTCCGGTACGCATTTTTTTCCCGTCAGCCGCATTTTCCAACCTATTTTTTCTTTCCTTTTCCCTTATTTCGTCCCTCCTGCTTTCCCGCTGTAAATTTTTCTCTTTCTTCCCGTAGTCAAAACGGTTTTTTGCATCTCCTTCAAGTTCGTAGACATTTCTGTTTTCCTTTACGCCCTGAATGATAAAATTTTTAAGCTGTTCCGCGGAATCTTTGTCCGCACCGTCAAAAAGTCGCAAAACTCTTTTTGCATAACCGTAATTTTTACCCATATCAAAAACGGATTCCAACACTTCAATTGTGTAATCTTTCCGCACGCCTTTTTTGTGATACAACGCGGCACGGCGGAGCAACTCCAGATACTGGTAAGAATTGATTTTATGTTTTTTCAACCGACGGTGATAATCAAATGCGTCCGCCAGAGAAAAACCGTTGTCCAAAGCAAAAATAAGTTTTTTTACGGACTTTTCGTCATCACGGACAACGATGCCGGTTTTAGCCGTATTTTTACAAAATTCTTTTACGGAACGCAATTGCTCTTTTTTTCTTTTTACTTCGGACATCAGGTTTTCAAAAGACACCTTCTTTGCGCAACCTTCGGCAATTACTTCCGATATGATGCTCTTTTGCAGGTCTTCTTTTACCGCCGAATTATACTGCGATATGAGTTCCGCTTTTTCACCGACGGAAAACCCCGACGACGATAAAAGATTTTGCAATTCATCCGCACTTAAAAACACGGCGGACAACATTAAATTGAAAACGATTACGGCATAAAACGATTTTTTCATAACTTCACTTTAGAAAAAGCGCCCTCCCCCTAGGAAGGAAGGACCGCTTTAACTATTTTCTCCCGTGACCGCCGGCGTCACCGCCGCTACCTGAACCACTGCCACCCTTTCCTTCGGGACGGCCAGTTCTGATTTTTTCTTTGACTTCGTCGCAACTCGGGTCAGAGCACTTTTTGTCTTTTGCCCTAATCCGTTCTTTTTCCCGAATTCTTGACTGCGTTCTGGTTTGAGCGGTCTCGCGAACTTTGGATGCAAGTTCTTTTCCGCGAAGACCCTGCTTGTGACATTCCATCGTCATCTCGGCTACGGCACTGCGGGATTCTTCGGGAGTTAATCCGGTTTCGCACATCCGCTTACACTCCTGTTTTGCCGCCTCAATACCTTCTTTGTCAACACCTTTTTTCGTCAGCGTTTTTTCCATAATCCTGAGTTGTTTCTCAAGACCTTTGTTCCTGACTCTTTTTTCAACACTGACTTTTTCACCCTCTGTTGACTGGGTAGTTACCTGCTCCTCGGCAAAAACCAGTGTAGAGAAAGCAACCGCAAACAACATCATCAACATCTTTTTCATTTCACTCACCCCCTTTTTTTCTGCAATTCAAATACTGTTCCCTACCTCAACAACGGAATTCTCTCCTCCGAACGCACTTATCACATATTCGCTATTGGCGGGGTCCGGTATCCATTCTTTTTCATTTACAACGAACATATATTTATACTGACCCGGTTCAAGATTGACCGTCGTCATCCAATAACCGTTTTTATTTTCAAGAACACCAACGGACGGATTCCAATTATTAAAATCACCGGCAAGTTGAACACTAAAAGCATCCGGTTTATACAGGACAAAAGTAATATTTATGGTTTTCGGTTTTGTGAAATATAAAATTGACACTGTAACAAAAAATAAAAATGCAGATGCTAATGCCGGACGAAGTAAATACTTTCTAAAATTAAACTTATCGGTGCTTGTCCGTCCATCAAGCACTTTTATTTTTGTCATTATATTAAACGACAGATTTTCCGGCGGACGGACTTTGCTACATTTAACTTCTTTTATGATATTGTCTAATGCTTTCATACCTTCCTCCACTTACATATACAACTGAAACTTATTTTTATTTCACATCAAAAAAAAATTTATACTTTTGCGAAAAAATTTTGCTTGCCCTAAAAAGCCGCGTTTCAACCGTTCCCATCGGAAGCCCCGTTATTTTTGATATTTCCTCATATGACATATCCTCAAAATTTCTCAATATGAATACTTCACGGTAATTAATCGGCAACTCATATACAAACTCATTGATTTTTTTTGCCTCTTCTTTTTTAATAAGTTCTTCCTCTGGAGTAAGTTTGTTATCGGCAATCTCCCAAACGATTTCATCATCCTGTGTTTCCTTTTTTCTATCAAGAGATAAAAATTTGAGCAAGGATTTTCTTTTTAGACGATTTTTAGCAATATTAAGTGCGATTGCGAAAAACCAGGATGAGAATTTATATTGAATCTTAAAATTTTTCAGTTCCTTAAATGCCTTCACAAATGCTTCCTGAACAATATCCTCCGTTTCGTGATAGTCATTTATCATCCGGAAAACGATATTAAAAGTTTTGTCCTTGTATTTTTCAACAAGCACGGCAAAAGCATCTGTATTGCCGTTAAGTGTTGATTCTATGATTTCAAGGTCATTTATATTATCGGACATAAATGTGTTCTTACGTTATCTATACAATTAAAATTAAAATTTATTTCACCGTTTTTTTCAAACTTACGTAATATAACTATACAAAAATTTGGAAAATTTACAAGCGGTTTAACAAAAGAAACATCCGGCAAATCGGTATTATTATCTGTCAATTTTTAAATTTGATTAAATTAAAAAAATACTTGACAATATTATGTAAAATTTGTATATTAAAGTTTAATTAAGATATAATTAAGATAACATTAAAGGAGGAACAAGGGCAAATGGACACAACACTTTTGATTGGCGCTATTATAACAATACTCGCTTTATCTTTTGATTTTACAAACGGTTTTCATGATTCCGCCAACATAGTTGCAACCGTAATAGTCACGCACGCATTAAGCCCGGAGATGGCACTAACTTTAGCTGCCATTGCCGAATTTATCGGCGCATATTTTTTGGGAACCGCAGTCGCAGAAACGATCGGAAAAGGAATAGTGAATCCGAGTGTTATGCAATCGGGGCAAATAGGTGCAATAGTTATTATAGCCGCATTAACCGGCGCTATTTCGTGGAATCTCATCACGTGGTATTTCGGGATACCGTCTTCTTCTTCGCATGCTTTAATCGGCGGGCTTGTCGGCGCTTTTTTATTCGGTTGGGGACCCGAACCGATTCACTGGGTCAACGTATGGCATATAATTTTTATTATGATTATTTCACCGATTATTGGTCTTATATTAACATTTGTCTTTACGCGACTCACTCTTTTTTGCTGCCAATGGGCTACACCAAAAGCAAATAAAGTTTTCAAAAAATTGCAGATTGTCACATGCGTCACCCAGGCACTTGCTCACGGAACAAATGATGCACAGAAAACAATGGGTGTCATAACATTTGCCTTAATTATTTTGGGATTGCACAAAATACCTGACGGGCAGCCAATGTCCGTACCGCACTGGGTAGTTATTTCCTGCGCCCTGACAATATCTATCGGAATGGCAACCGGCGGCTGGAAAATAATAAAAACACTCGGCGGGAAATTTTATAAAATACGACCGATTCATGGATTTGCCTCGCAAGCCACATCAACTTTAATAATATACTTAACTGCGGTTTTTGGTTTCCCAATTTCCACAACACAGGTTATTTCCTCGTCAATTATGGGAGCAGGAGCCGCGTGCCGTCTAAAAATGATAAGATGGGGAGTGGCTCAAGATATGGCAGCCGCATGGTTAATTACGATTCCGGCAAGCGGACTTATTGCAGGAACAACATTATTTATTCTTAATAAAATTTTTGTAAAATAAAAACCTTGAAGAAACCGAAACAAATTTTACTAAACAGTTTTAGGCAAAAATACAGAAAAAACAGAACCATTACCGGGCTGACTTGTCACAGTTATCCTGCCGTTGTGCAACTGAATTATATGCTTTACAATTGATAGCCCCAAACCCGTCCCGCCCATGTCTCTTGAACGGGCAACATCTACACGGTAAAATCTTTCAAAAATACGGTCTATATGTCCGGCGGGGATCCCGATGCCTGTGTCCGAAATACCTATCTTAACCATATCCGACAAATTTTGCGCTGTGATAAATATTTTGCCGCTGTCAGACGTAAATTTTATGGCGTTATCTAAAAGATTAAAAAACACCTGCTCTAACTTTTTTTCATCCGCCGGAATTTCAGGAATATCCGCAGGGATATCAATATCTATAAACTGGTTTTTTAAATGAATACTGTCTTCCAGCAGCTTGATTACATTATTTATTATATCTTTCAGGTTAACCGGCACAAAATCTATCTTTATTTCTTTCGTCTCAATTTTTGAAAGAGTAAGCAAATCGTCAACTATATTATTAAGCCGGTTAGTATGATTCAACGCAATCTCAAGGAACTCCCTCGCTTCTTTTTCATTGTGAATCGCTCCGGACAGCAAAGTTTCAACGGCGCCGCCAATGGCGGTAATCGGCGTCTTTATTTCATGCGAGACATTGGCGACAAATTCCGTTACCACCGTGATTTTTCTCTGGACTTCACTGGAAAGCGTATTGAAACTTGCAGCGAGATGTCCCAGCTCATCGGCTGAATTAATTTCCAGTTTCTGGCGATAATTACCTTTTGCCATCTGCTCGGCGATATTTCTCATTTTAACAAGCGGCTTCACTAAAGAAGCATTTGTTAAAAAACTAAGTCCGAATGCAATAAGCATACCTACAAGTATTGAAAAAAGAATTATTTTCTGAATGTGCGCGAGGCCGGCTTTCACGTAAGAGAGGGGTTCCGATATTCTTACTATCCCAAAAAGTTTTCCTTTTTCCAAAACAGGAACCGCTACATAAAGCATATCCGTTTTTAAAGTATGGCTGTAGTGTATATTTTTCCCTACTTTTCCAGCAAGGGCATCTTTTATTTCCGGGCGATTAGCATGATTTTCCATTTGATGCGGGTCTTCGGTAGAATCTCCCATTACAATGCCATCCGGATAAATTACGGTTATTCTTGTATTTGTTTCCACCGCAAGAATTTTTGTTAACGACTGCATTTTTTTCATATCGTTTTTTATTAAACTGTCTTTTATTACTTCTTTCAGCAATTTAGCCGATAACGCAAGTTTGTCAACAGTTATATCCTCATAATAATTTTTCATAAAATAACCGATTGTAACGGTTAAAATGCTGAACGAAACGATAATGACTATTATGTGGGAACCGAAAAGTTTTTTAAATATCCCGCTCATAAAATTATTTCGTATCTTTGAAACGATATCCGATACCTCTTATCGTTTCAATTAAATCGCCGGACAATCCGAGTTTTTGCCGCAGCCATGTTATATGAACGTCTACCGCCTTGTCTGCGGTCGTAGTTTCCTCACCCCAGGCATTTTTTAACAGTTCATCGCGGGTAAAAACTTTGCCGGGATTTTCCGCCAGTAAAGTCAGAATGTTAAATTCTAAATTTGTCAGATTTACGGGTTCGCCTGCAATTTTAACGTTGTGCTTTGGGATATCAATTTCTATATCGCCGACGTTTATTATTTCTGCAATGCTCTTGTTGATTCCTGTTTTCGACCGTCTCAAAACGGTCTTTACTTTTTCCACGAGTATTTTGGGACTAAAAGGTTTCGTTATGTAGTCGTCCGCACCCATTTTTAATCCCTTAATAATATCCGCTTCATCAGATTTTACGGTGAGAAAAATTATCGGGATATTTTTGGTTTTATCGTTCATTTTTAGTTTTTTGCAGATTTCCAGACCGTTCATTCCGGGCAGCATAATATCAAGAATGATGAGATTGATATTATCGGTAGAATCGATAATATCTAACGCCGAGCCGCCCGAATACGCCTTAACGACTTCAAACCCTTCTTTCTTTAAATGATATTGAACAATCTTTACGATGTCTTTTTCATCGTCTACGATAAAAATTTTTTCTTTTGACATATCTATTGTAATCCCCCCTTTTTTGACAATATCTAATTTTTAAGGTATAAAAAATGTTCTAAATTTCCTTTGGGACCTTTTATGGGCGAAGCGGTTTCGCCGAGAAGTTTTAATCCGATTTCTTTTGAAAAATTTTTGATTTTTTCTATGGCGAGAGCACGGATTTTTTCGTCTTTTACAACACCTTCTTGGGTAGAGCCTTTAGGGGCTTCAAATTGAGGTTTTACGAGAGCAATTATTTCGCCACCGGTTTTAAGAAGTTCTCGGACTTTCGGCAGAACCTTTTCAAGCGAGATAAATGAAACATCCACAACCGCTAAATCTATTTCATCTTTCAACAAATTTTTATCAAAATATCTGATATTCGTTTTTTCAATATTGACAATTTGCGGATTGTTTCTTAACTTAGAATCAAAAACACCGTAACCGACATCCACGCTATAAACTTTTTTCGCACCGTTTTTTAACAAACAGTCGGTGAAACCGCCGGTCGAAGCACCGACATCAAGGCAGATTTTATCTTTAACGCAGACGGACAATTCTTCAAGCGCTTTTTTTAGTTTAATTCCGCCGCGCGAGACGAATTCATCCGGCTCTTTTATGGAAATTCCGGAAGTTTCCGAAACGGCAAAACCGGGTTTCGTGATAATTTTACCGTCAACGGTAACTTTGCCTTCCATTACAAGTGCCGTTGATTTATTCAGAGATGGAACAAGTCCTCTTTTGAAAATCAGGACATCTAACCGGATTTTTTGAGCCATTCTTTTATGTTGGTGTGAATTTGAGCGGAGGTCAAGCCGTATTTTTCTCTAATCTCATTCTGTCGGCCGTGCTCAACGAATTTATCAGGAAGACCTATTGTCTGAATTTTTACATCTCTATCTTTTAACAATTCGCAGACGGCATTTCCGAAACCACCGGAAAGGACATTTTCTTCAACGGTAACTATTTTTTTCACCCTTTTAGAGATATTTTTTATTAAATCAATATCAAGCGGTTTTACAAAACGGGCGTTGACAACGCCGCAGGAAATGTTTTCGGATTGAAAAATCTTCGCAACGCTAATGGATACACCGACTAAATTTCCGACTGCCAGAATAAAAAGATCTTTGCCTTCTTTAACGATTTCGGATTTTCCGACGGCAAGAACCTTAACATCTTTTTCCAACTTGACGCCAGTTCCTTCACCGCGGGGATAGCGGATAGCGACGGGACAGTCCAGCATTAAGGCGGTTTTCAGCATATTTTGTAAATCATTTTCGTCGGAAGGAGTCATTATCACGATATTCGGAATCATTCTTAAATACGACAAATCAAATGCGCCCTGATGAGTGGCACCGTCCTCACCGACGATACCCGCACGGTCTATCGCGAAAACAACCGGCAGATTTTGCAGACAAACATCATGAATTATTTCATCAAGTGCTCTCTGTAAAAAGGTTGAATAAATCGCAACCACCGGTTTATACCCGGAGGCGGCGAGCCCTGCGGCAAAAGTTACGGCGTGACCTTCGGCGATTCCCACATCAAAAAATCTTTTAGGAAACTCTTTCTGAAAATCGGTAAGCCCGACACCGTCCGACATTGCTGCGGTAATTGCAATTATTTTTTTATTTTCTTTGGCAAGATGGACAATCGTCTGTGAAAAAATTTTTGTGTATGTCGGAATTTTTGAATTATTCGCCGGCTCACCGGTAATGATGTTGAACGAACCTACGCCGTGAAAGGCCGTCGGATGATCCTCGGCGGGTGCGTAACCCTTGCCTTTTTTAGTCAAAACATGAAGCAAAACCGGGCCCTTGAGATTTTTCACCTTTGATAAAATTTCTATAAGTTTGCCGATGTCATGGCCGTCAACGGGACCCAGATACGCAAAACCCATTTCTTCAAAAAGCATTCCGGGAAAAAGAAGTACCCTGAACCTCTTCGCTACGCGCATTATCTGCGAACCCCAAAAATGTATGCGAGAGAGGAATGTATCAACTTTTTTATATAGTTTGTTGTAAAGTCCGCCGGTTAGAAGTTTCGTAAGATAAGCCGCAAGAGCGCCGACACGATGAGAAATGAACATTTCATTATCGTTGAGAATCACAAGCATATCAGTGCCTGAATGTCCAGCATTAAGAAGCCCCTCGTAGGCAAGCCCGCCGGTTAAAGCACCATCTCCTACGACGGCAACAACTTTATATGTGTCCGCATTTAAATCACGGGCAACTGCGAAACCGAGTGCGGCAGAAATCGCCGTTGAAGAATGCCCGACACCGAATGCATCGTATTCCGATTCTGCAATTTTCGGAAAACCACTGATGCTGTCCGTTTGACGCAGAGTTGCGAATTTTTCGCGGCGGCCGGTAAGAATTTTATGCGAGTATGCCTGATGTCCCACATCCCAGATAATTTTGTCCTTCGGCGCATTAAAAACATAATGCAGGGCTATTGCAAGTTCCACCGCACCCAGAGACGGCGCCAGATGGCCGCCGGTATTGGAAACGCTGGAAAGCATGAAATCCCGGATTTCTTTCGCAAGTTCCGGTAAAAGTTCCTTTTTTATCAGACGCAAATCGCTCGGATTATTTATTTTTTCAAGAATGCCCATTAAAAATCCCTTTTTACGATATAGTCGGCCAGTTCGTTAAATATATATGCTTTTTTACCGAAAATTTTCAGGTCGTTTTTCGCGCTTTTAATTAATGCTTTTGCTTTTTCTTTTGATTTTTCTATTCCGTAAATTGACGGATAGGTCAGTTTTTTATTCTTTAAGTCGGAACCGGTTTTGCCGAGTTTTTTCTTATTACCGATAATATCCAAAATATCGTCGGCAATCTGAAATGCGAGACCAATTTTTCTTCCGTAATTTGAAATCGCCTTTATTTTTAGCGATGAAGCATTTGATAAAATTGCACCGGCTTTTAACGAAACCTCTATCATTTTCGCCGTCTTATGTTCGTGAATATATTCCAGTTTTCCTTTTTCCTTTTTCCTTTTTCCTTCCATCTCCAAATCCGCAACCTGCCCGCCCACCATTCCTTTTGTTCCGGCAGCAATTGCAATTTCCCTCACAACTTTCGGGTCAATAATTTCAAACGCTTTTGTCAGAAGTCCATCGCCGGCAAGTATCGCGACCGCTTCGCCGAATTTTTTGTGAGATGTCAATTTTCCCCGACGAAAATCATCATTATCCATTGCCGGCAAGTCATCGTGAATGAGTGAATAAGTATGGAGCATCTCAATTCCGCAGGCACTCGGCAAAATATTTTTTGGGTTTCCGCCACAAATTTCACAAGCGGCAAAACACAAAATCGGACGAAGCCGTTTCCCGCCGGCGAAAACACTGTATTTCATCGCAGTATTGATACTTGACGGCTCATCTGCACTTTTCAGAAAATATTTTTTCAGCGCATTATCAATAATAGATTTTCTTTTTTTAAGATAAGCTTGTAAGTCCATAATTTTCAATTAGTCCAATTGGTCTAATTGGGACAAATGTCCCAAAACAGTTTTCAGATGCCGATTTTTTGTATTTCTATCGCAGATTATACAAAATTTTTCCAAAAACACAATAAAAAAATGACCGTCAGTAGTCCGGCCATTTCTCAATTCACGTAAGACATCCTGTATATTAAGCTATTTTAATCTTCTCGGGGTGAAGTTTCAACAAAAACTCTTCACAAGGTATACACAATATTCCGTTTTTCATTATACGCTCTTTGCCGCGGTAAAGAAAATAGGCGGTGCTTTCGGGGTAATCTTCCTTGAAACTTTTCAACGGACGCAAATCTTCCGGACGTATTCTTGATGTATTTTTAACTTCTATCGCCCAAAATACTTTTTCTCCGTAAACTACAAAATCAACTTCCGAACCCGCTGCTGTCCGCCAGAAATAAACCTTATTATTTTCTCCGCTGTATGAATTCCAAGCCATAAGATGCTGCGCAACCAATCCTTCAAGCGCGCTTCCGCCGATTTCTTCGGATTTGTCTAAAGGACCTGACGGGCGAAGCGAACGGTAAACTCCCGCATCAAAAAAATAAAACTTCGGGTGGGAAACAACGACTCTTTTAGCGCGTTTTGTAAATACGGGCAGCCGGAACGCCAATAACAAATCTTCAAGAATTGCTATGTATCCCTCTACCACTTTTCTTTCAACTTCACAATCACGGGCGACATTGGTTATATTAAGCACCGAACCGTGCGAAAAACTTACTGATTCTAAAAACCTTGAAAAATTCCCGATGTTCCTGACCAAACCTTCCGCCTGCACTTCTTCTCTTACATACAAAGATGCATAAGTTTTTAAAACAGCGTCTGGATTTTGAGCCGACACCACGAGAGGTAATAAGCCCTGATTCAAAACATTGTTTAGGTTGAATTTTTTCCCTAATTCCGCAGCCATAAAAGGATGCATTGTTTTTTTTATAACTCTTCCTGCAAGTAAATCGGCACCCGTTTTTTTAAGTTTACGCGAACTTGAACCGGTCAATATAAACTGTTTTTTTATTTTTTTTTCTATAAGCGAGTGAATAACGCCCAAAAGTTCCGGAACCTTCTGAATTTCATCAATAACGACCGTTTTCTTATCCGGATTGGCAAGGACAATTTCCCGCAGACGTTCGGGGTAAGCGCTGTATGAACGAAAAACATCCGCTTCAAGTAAATCTATCCAAACAGCATCAGGATAGTTTTGTTTCAGATATGTGGTTTTACCCGTGCCGCGAGGCCCGAAAAGAAAAAAATTGTATTTTTGCGGCAGAAAAATTCTGGGTATTAGAGTTTCCATATTAAGTCCATATTTGGAATTACTGTTTCCGAAAACATATTAACATATTGCCCGTTTTTTGTCAAGAGAAAAGTGCGTAAACACAAAAATAAAAAAACGACCGTCAGTAGTCCGGCCATTTTGCATTTTTGCAATTTATCTTCGCCTGTCATTGCGAGACCCCGCTTCGGCGGAGCCGGGGCAATCTCAAAACTTTTTAACCGCTCAATTGAGGACCGTTGTATAATATCTTAAGTCTTTATATATAACTACTTGAAATTAAGAGCCACCTGTGATAGAGTATTATTTACCCAAACAAAACTCTAAACAGGAGGTGGCTCTATGCCAAGTATATCAAAAGTTGAGCAGTTTCGTCAAGTAAAGTCAGACATTCAAAAGAACAAAGACAACTTGCTTGTCGGTCTTGATGCAAGTAAAAAGTCGTCAGTAGGTTGTTTCTACAACATTGGAAAAGAAGTTCTCTTAAAAAAGTACTATATCAATCACAACTTAGAAGATTTTCAAAGATTCACTTACAAAATAAACCAAATAATGGAAATGCATAATCTTAAAAACATCATTATTGGCGTTGAACCGACGGGAAATTATCACAAACCTTTAGCCGAATACCTTAAAAGTAAAGGGTATCTTGTTGTCTATGTATCATCCGTCGCAGCTAAAAGCAATCGCAAAACCATTGATAGCGGTCGTTGGGGCAAAAATGATACCCACGATGCATATAATGTTGCCGATTTAATGCGACAGGGTAAAATTATGTTTTACCGTGATGAAAATACCCAATCAATGAACATTCGTAAATATTTACTGCTCAGACAACGTTTAATGAAAATAAAAACTTCTCTTAAAATACGTATTCAAAACAATATCTGGGCTTGCCACTTCCCCGAACTGTGTAATATATTCCCCAATACTGAAGACCCGGATATTTTGTTATTATTAGAACATTGCCCTTCCGGCGAGCAAATCGCAAATATGGATTTCCAATCTTTTATTAGATTGTTCTCGCCTTCTATAAGTCAAAAAAGTAAACGATATTTGCGTTTAATTCAAGCATGGCGAATTGCCAAAACATCCGTTGGATTTCCTATACCACCCGCAACCATTCTTGAATCTAAAATTATTGCCCGCGATATTCAAAGAACTCAAAAGAATATTGCTCAAATAGATGACATCCTGTCCGAATCCTGTTTACAAAATGATGTTTATTACAGACTTCTTTCTATACCGGGGTTCGGTATATTTACTACTGCCGTATTTAAATCAATAATAGGCGATATTAATGATTTCTCACACGACAGACAACTCGTGAAACTTGCCGGTCTTGACATTGAAACAATGTCTTCCGGCAACTTCAAAGGAAAAGAAAAAATCTCAAAAAAAGGTAATTCACTGCTGCGCTTTGCCGTTTGCAATGCAACTAATGTCGCTGTCAGTAAAAACAAAACCATTAGACAACTTTTTCAGGATAAATTAAAAGAACGCGGTAATTCAAAAGAAGCCAAAGCAAAATTAAAAATAAAATTTGCTGAAAAATTGTTGCGGGCCGCTTTTGTTATCCTAAAAAATAATGTCCCTTTTGATATTAATCTCTTTAATGTTCCGGTGGATGATCCCGTTGTAGAGACGTTAGGGCTTAATTGACCCTGCTGGGGACACTTTGGGACTTTCGCCGGAACGGACACTTAGGGTAAAGTATGATGCATCGCCCCGATAAATCGGGGACGCAGAATATCCGCAACGATTTAAGGTTCGTTCCTTTATGGCGAAAGAGCATCGGAAACTTAAAGTTATATTACTCTATTCGCGGGTTTTTTACCCGACAGGTGTAGTTTGCTCTTGACTTTCTATTGTAGTATGTCCCCAATTCCC
>DHFT01000042.1 GCA_002402375.1 Elusimicrobia bacterium UBA4817
TAACACCAGTTAATATACAAGACACAGAGAACGCAGAGTAAATCTTAAAAATTATTCGTATTTGCTTTTCTCTATTTTTTTCTCAGCGTCTCTGCGGTAAAGAAATAAAAAATGAAAATAATTGAGATAAAAGATATTTACAAAACATATTATCTTGGTGAATTTGATGTTCCTGCGCTTAACGGCGTTTCGCTTGAAATTGAAGAAGGTGAATTCGTTTCCATAATGGGTGCATCCGGCAGCGGAAAATCCACGCTTCTGCATATCCTCGGTCTTTTGGACAAACCCACTTCAGGCAGTTATAAACTTGAAGGCAGGGAGATATCCGGATTTTCCGATGATGAACTGGCTACGCTTCGGAATAAATTTCTTGGTTTCGTTTTTCAGCAGTTTAACCTTTTACCCCGCACCTCCGCAAAAGAAAATGCGGAATTGCCCTTGATTTACTCTGCCGAGAAAAAATCGGCGGATGCGATATCTCTGCTAAAAAAGGTGGGGTTGGGGAAAAGGATTTATCATAAACCCAACGAGCTTTCCGGCGGGCAGCAACAGCGTGTGGCTATAGCAAGGGCGTTGATAAATGACCCGATGCTTATTTTTGCAGACGAACCGACCGGAAATCTTGACAGTAAATCAGCGTTGGAAATAATAGAAATTCTTAAAGAGTTAAATAATTCCGGCATTACCATCGTTATGGTAACCCACGAGCCGGATTTGGCATCTGCTGCGAGCAGAATTATTACTATGCAGGACGGTAAAATAATTTCGGATAAATCCGTCACGCAAAAATTAAAAACTAAAATCGTCAGTGAAAGGCATTCTTATATTTCCAAAAATCATTTTTTGCATCCGGTTTTCAAACTTAAAAGCGTCGGCAGTTATTTTTTTCAAGCGGTAAGGGCGCTTTTATCAAACAAAACCCGTTCCGTTCTGTCCATTCTCGGCGTTTTGATAGGTGTTGCAAGTGTAATAGCGATGCTCGCCCTCGGTACCGGCGCGAAAGAGGATGTGGAGAAGAGAATTTCGGCGATGGGTTCCAACCTTCTGATGGTCAGGTCGTCTTCACGCAGAGTCGGCGGTGTTTCTCTGGAAGCCGGTTCCGTTACCAGATTTACCATAGAGGATGCTAATGAAATAAAGGAAAAAATTCCGGGCGTTGATAAGGTCGCCGCATCGGTGTCCGGCCGCGGTCAGGTCGTATATCAGGGCAAAAATTGGAATACGCAAATTCAGGGGACTTCCGAGGACTATTCGGATATGAGGAATTCCCGTCCGGTAAAAGGCAGATTTTTTACAAAAAATGAAACGCTCACAAGAGCAAAAGTAGTGGTCATCGGACAGACGGTCGTAAAAGAACTTTTTGGCGAGAAAGACCCGCTCGGCGAGTTCATCAAAATAAGAAGAATAGATTTTCATGTTATCGGTATTTTACCGACGAAAGGTTCTACCGGCTGGCGGGACCAGGACGACATAGTAATTATTCCGCTTAATACGGCGATGTATCGTCTGCTCGGAAAAGAATATGTTGACAGTATTGATGTTCAGGTGACTGATGCAAATTCAATGGACGAGGTCAGCGATAAAATCAAAAAACTTATCATAGCACTTCACCGGCTCCCGGAGGCGCAGAAGGATACGGTTGATATAAGAAATATGGCTGATATTCAGGAAACGATGTCCGCTACGGTGAAAACGTTCTCCTATCTTCTGGGCTCAATCGCATTTATAAGTTTGCTGGTAGGCGGGATAGGGATTATGAACATTATGCTTGTCTCCGTTACGGAAAGAACGCGGGAAATCGGATTGCGTAAAGCCGTCGGCGCCGACAACAACGACATACTTTTTCAGTTTATGATTGAGTCGGTCGTTATATGCATTTTGGGCGGCATCATCGGAATAACGTTGGGTTCGCTGATTTCCGTTATTCTATCAAAATTCGCCGGCTGGTCAACAAGCATATCAATGTCATCCGTTCTATTAGCGTTCACATTCTCCGTCGCAATCGGTTTGATTTTCGGAATATGGCCCGCCAAAAAAGCATCCCAACTTAATCCTATAGAAGCGCTCCGCTATGAATAACAACATTTTCAAGTCGCTGCGGCATAAAAATTTCCGGCTTTTTTTTATCGGCCAAACGGTCTCTATGGTCGGAAGCTGGGTTCAGATAACCGCACTGCCGTGGCTGGTTTATCGTCTTACAAATTCCGCGATGCTCTTGGGATTAGTCGGGTTTTTGAGTCAGATTTTCGTTCTGCTTTTTTCGCCGATTGCCGGTGCGGTCGCCGACCATTACAACAAAAGAAAACTTTTAATTTTAACGCAGACGCTGTTAATGTTACAGGCAATTATTCTCGCAGCACTTACCATTTCCGGCAAAATCCAGATTTCTCACATTATTATTCTGGTAATTTTTACCGGAGTCGTATTCGCGATGGATATGCCCGTCCGTCAGGCATTTTTGGTGGAAATGGTGGGTAAAGGGGATTTGATGAATGCCATCGCCCTGAACTCCGCGATTGCCAACGCCAGCCGTCTTATAGGTCCCGCCATTGCCGGAATTTTAATCGCCGCCGTCGGCGAGGGTTATTGCTTTTTAATAAACGGCGTAAGTTTCACCGGCGTCATTATTGTGCTGTATCTTATGAAAAATATCTCGTTAAATCCGGTTGACAAAGATGTACCCGTTATAAAAAAATTTTTTTCCGGGCTTGAATATGTTCGTAATTCAAAAACTATTTCGTCAATACTTTTTTTATCCGCGATGACAGGGTTAATCAGCGCCTTCCCGATGGTTTTAATGCCGGTTTTTGTTAAGGATGTTTTTCATCTTGATGCCTCAGGTTTGGGAATTTTTATGTCCGCTATAGGAGTGGGTGCAATTTTGGGAACTGTAAAGGTTGCCGCCCGGAAAAGCGCGGAGGGACTTGAGCGGCTAATAGTTCACTCGGCTGTCGGCTTTGGTCTGGGGGTGGCTGCTTTCGCCGTCTCAAAAAACATTTTTTTTGCCGTTTTATTCCTCATTCTTTCGGGTTATTTTCTGATATCACAGACGGCTTCAAGCAACACGCTCATTCAGTTAATCATACCCGACGCCCTCCGCGGAAGAGTAATGGGATTTTTCACGATGGCATTTATGGGGTTTGCCCCAATAGGAAGTTTGGCGTGCGGTTTTCTGGCACATAAAATATCCGCGCCGCTGACCGTTGTCATCGGCGGAGTTTTGTCGGTAATTATAACGCTCATTGCAGGAAAAAAGATTTTTGCACATAAAAGTTGATGGAAAATTAAAAGTTAAGGATAGAATCTAAATTGACCGTATTGTCTCGGTCACCTTAAATCCGACATTGAAAAGAT
>DHFT01000019.1 GCA_002402375.1 Elusimicrobia bacterium UBA4817
ATAATAAGTTACAATACATATGCGACATACCAAGGGAATAATTTGGTATGCAAATAAGAAGAATATTTTATAAAATAAGAGGCTATAGGGAGGTAGCGAAAATGCACTATAGCCTGAGGAAATATGAGAGTAGCGAAGTAGCACAACAGAGATTAAAAATGATCAAGTTTTACCGGGAATACGGAGAAGAAGCGACGAAAAAAGCATATGGAGTGGATAGGAAGTTAATAAACCGTTGGCAATGGCGGTTAAGGCAGCAGGGCGGAAATCCGAGCGGATTAGTTCCTGAAACAACCCGTCCGCATAAATTAAGAGAATCAAAAGTGCCGTCCATTGTGATAGAGTATATCGGGGAATTAAGAAGGAAGTATCCGCGTTTGGGCAAAGAAAAGACAAAGATTTTTTTGGATAAATACTGCGAAGAATTAAAATTAAGGAAATACTCGGCGTCAACAATCGGAAAAATCATCAAGAAGAACAATTACTTTTACCAGAAAAGCGGCAGAATATATCACAATCCCGACAGTAAGTGGGCGCAGAGAGGGTATAAACTGAAGAAACGATTACGGATAAAAAGATCGCCGAAGGTGGATTACTACGGACATATATTGTGCGATACCGTAGAAAGAATAACAGACGGAATAAAAGATTATTTTTACAATGCAATAGATGTAAAAAGCAAGTTTGCATTATCGCTGAATTATAAAAGGTTAACGAGCAGAAATATGAAAGATTTTTTTGAGAAATTCAAGAGCGTCTGTCCTGTTGAAATAAAATGCTGGCAGACGGATAATGGCAGTGAAAACCTCGGAGAGTTTGATGAACAACTGAATAAGGAAAAGATACCGCACCTGTTTTCATATCCGAGATGTCCTAAAATAAATTCTTTCGTAGAAAGATATAACAGAACCATGCAGGAAGAATTCATTGATAATAATGAAGATATTATACACGATAAAAAATTATTTAATAAAGCCCTCGCTGATTATCTGATTTATTACAACACCAAAAGACCCCATCTATCTCTTAAACTGTTGAGCCCGGTGCAGTATCTTATTTCAAATAATAAAAATTCTCAAATGTCGCATATGTCCTTGACTTATATACCTTGTTGACTTTCCTCAAATAAATTTGTATAATTTTTGCTATGAATTTGAATAATATATTGGAAAAATTCCCGCAAGCGAAAGTGCTTATAATCGGCGATTTAATTCTTGACAGATTCATACGCGGTGAATCAAAAAGAATTTCTCCCGAAGCGCCGGTTCCCGTAGTTGAGGTCAAGGATGAAACATATAACTTGGGCGGTGCGGGAAATGTTGCAAATAACATAATTTCACTCGGCGGAACTGTTTCGGTCGCCGGAGTTGTCGGCAACGATTATCCCGCGGAAATTTTAATAAAAGAACTTAATAAAAAAAACATTGATACCGGCGGTATTTTCACGGACAAGGCAATAAAAACATCAATTAAAACTCGTGTTATAGCAGGTCATCAGCAGGTCGTAAGATTTGACAAAGAAACGGTATGTGAACTTTCACCGTTGATGGCGGAAAAAATTATTCAATTTATAAATAAGAAAATACCCGTGTCAGATGCCGTTTTGATATCGGATTATGGCAAAGGTGTTGTAACGCAAAAAGTAATATCTGAAATTATACGATTAACGAAGAAACATAAAAAACTGGTCACCGTTGACCCCAAAATTGAAAATTTTTCAAGATACAAATTTGTTGATTGTCTGACCCCCAACATTTACGAAGCGATGGACGGTATGGGTGTTTCTAAAATAAAGAGCGAAAAAGATTTTGAGAATCTCGGAGAAAAGATATTAAAAAAACTCAAATGCCGCTCCGTGTTAATTACTCAGGGTGAAAACGGAATGACACTTTTTGAAAAAGGGAAAATCTATCACATACCTACGACTGCAAAAGAGGTTTTTGATGTAACCGGCGCCGGTGACACCGTAATTTCAGTGTTAACCCTTGCGCTGTCTTGCGGTGCTTCATTAAAAGAAGCGGCAAAAATTGCTAATTATGCCGCAGGAATTGTTGTCGGCAAACTTGGAACTGCCGTCGTTTCTTCCGAAGAATTACTGAAGGCTATTGAATGAAAATAATAGGAATTATTCCGGCGAGATATAGTTCCACAAGATTTCCCGGTAAACCGCTTGTCAAAATTTCAGGCAAGTATATGATTCAGCGGGTCTACGAAGCGGCATCCGAATCAAAACTTTTGAACGAAGTTATTATTGCTACCGACGATAAAAGAATTTTTGATTGTGCTAAAAAATTCGGCGGTAAAGTTGTTATGACGCCGAAATGCAATAGCGGCACCGACCGTCTCGCATTTACCGTAAAGAAAATCAATTGTGATATTGTCGTGAATATACAGGGTGACGAACCGCTGATAAAACCGGAGATGATTGATTTAGCAATCAAGCCACTCTTAAAAAACAAAAGCATTATAGTTTCAACGATTGCTACTGAATTTTGCAATGCGAAAGAAAAAAATAGCCCTAATAATGTCAAAGTAATTTTAGACAAAAACAGGTTTGCAATTTATTTTTCTCGTCTGCCGCTACCCAATTCATTAAAACATATTGGGTTGTATGTCTATAGAAAATTTTTTTTACTAAAATTTGCCCGGATGAAACAAACACCGCTTGAACTTTCAGAAAAACTTGAACAATTGCGAATTTTGGAAAACGGTTACAAAATTTATGTCGCAAAAACAAAATACAAAACGATAGGCGTTGATACGAAAAGTGATTTAGAAAAGGTAAAAAAATGGTTGTCGCTCGCAAGCAAATTTTCTTGAAACGCTCGTCTGCCACTCGCTCTGCAATTTGCTCCTGGAACGAAGAAGTCGCAAATTGAGGTTCTGCGAAAATTTCTTGCTCGCTCCGTGTAAGTTAAGGTAAAAAAATGGTTAAAGAAATAAAAATCGGTAAAGTAAAAATCGGCGGGAAAAACCCGACTGTGCTAATTGCAGGTCCCTGCGTTATTGAAAACGAAAAAATCACCGCAGATATTGCGGAAAAATTAAAAGAGATTACGCAGAATTTAAAAATCCCGTTCATATTTAAAGCATCTTATGATAAAGCAAACAGAACCTCCATAAAATCATTCAGAGGACCTGGTATAAAAAAAGGACTTGAAATTTTATCAAAAGTGAAGAAAAAGTACGACATACCACTTTTAATTGATGTTCACTGCCGTCACGATGTCCCATTTGTAGCAAAAATTGCCGATGTGATTCAAATACCCGCGTATCTGTGCAGACAGACGGATTTGATAGCCGCTTCTGCGGAAACCGGCAAAACGGTAAATGTGAAAAAAGGTCAGTTCCTTTCGCCTTACGATGTAAAAAATATTGTAGAAAAAATTGAATCAACGGGCAATAAAAAAATTTTATTGACGGAAAGGGGGACCTGTTTCGGATATAACAATCTTGTGGTTGATTTTCGTTCTTTTTTAATAATGAAAAAACTCGGATACCCTGTTGTATTTGACGCCACTCATTCGGTTCAACTTCCCGGCGGGCTCGGTGACAGAACCGGCGGGCAAAAAGAGTTCATTCTCCCGTTATCAAAAGCGGCTATGGCTGTCGGTGTGGATGCGCTTTTTGTGGAAGTCCATCCCGAACCCGAAAAAGCGTTATCTGACGGTCCTAATTCAATAAAACTTTCCGAACTAAAAAAATTTTTATGCGAGGTGTTCAAATGATTAAATGTTACAATTGCGGGGCGGATAATAAGGACTCTGCCAAATTTTGTAAGGGCTGCGGTGCGGATTTGACATATATCCCGTGGCGCCCCGGCTGGAAATGGCATCTGAAAGTGCTCGGAATAATTTATGCTGTCGTGATAGTTTTATTTTTTGTTGCAAGATTTTTTCTTGATAAATTTGACAGAAATTTGCCGACATGGGAATCGGAATATCCGATGTATGAGAAAAGCGGTAAGTAGGAAGTGGGAAGCGGGAAGTGGTTTTTGATTTAACTACTACCTACTTACTACTACCTACTCCCTGATTTTACGGGAGGGAAAATGAGATGTTCAAATTGTGACGCAGAAGTAAAAGAGGGTTCAAGATATTGTGGTAATTGCGGGACCAATTTTTTATTAACCGCTTCCGCGTGGCTTATAAGAAGAACTCTTGCGGGCGCAATAGCGGGCTGTATCGGATGGTTTTGCTCGTCGGTAATTTTTAATCTTGCGATTTTGTCCGTATCAGATACCGCCTACGGTATTTTGAGGACTGTAATTTCCGCCGTTTTTATAGGAATTGTAATAGGTGTTCTTGAAAAATCTACCGGCAAAATTTTATCCGGAATTTTTGGCGGTATCATCGGCGGTGTTTTTGGCGGTGTGATTTCTCTCTTGATTTTAAAAAATGATATGCCGATGTGGTTGTTCTTTCCGGAAAAAGCGGGAAATCTGGAGTTCTCATTATACACTACCGCCAATACTGTTGTGTGGCTTATTGCCGGTGCAATTATCGGATTTTTTACGGCACCTAAAAAAAGAGGAATTTCCGCTTTTATCGGCGGTGCTTTGGGCGGTGCCATCGGTGGCGCTGTCGGTTGGGAAATTTTTTTACGATTGCGATATGAAGCCGCATCTCCGGTTATGTTTGCAACAGCGGATGTAATTTCCGGCGGTGTAATTTCCGGGATTATATTTCTTTTTTTGGGAATTGCCGAAAGATTTTCTCCGATTGCCGATGAAAAACTTGCCGATGAAAGGGTTATGGTATGTGCCATCTGTAATAAAGAAACGCCGCTCGGCGGTTATTGTATAAATTGCGGAAATATTCTAAAAGCGATGGAGATTGCCAATCCTCGTCGCTACGGTGCCCTTCATCGCATTTCAAATGTTTTCAGATTTTTAGGAAGATTTATACTGATTGTCGGATTCATTTCATCAATCGGCTGTTTTGTTATTTTACTTCCCAAAAGCATTTTTACATCTCTTCTCGGAATGGTCGGAGTGGCAATTGTTTCGTACATAATTTTTGTTACATTTAACGCAATAGCAGAAACCATTTTGGTTTTTTTGGATATTGAAAAAAACACGAGAAAGACAGGTTAAAAGTAAAAGGTTAAAATTAAAAGTGAAAATAAAAAAAGAAATTCTTGAAAAGGCAAAAAAAATAAAATTGCTCGCAACGGACGTAGACGGCGTTTTGACCGACGGTAAAATCGTCATATTAAACAGCGGCGAGGAACTGAAATTCTGGGACGCTTACGACAGATTTGCCTTTACGCTTTTAAGAAATTATGCGCCGGGTATGAAAATTGCATGGATTACGGGCCGCGCCTCGCCGCAGGTTTCTGCCCGCGCGAAAGAGGTCGGCGTTCACCATTTATATCAGAAATGTATGGATAAAATTTCAGCAGTGAACGAGATATTGAAAAAAGAAAATATAACGATTGATGAAGTTGCTTTTATCGGAGATGATCTGGTTGATTTGCCGGTTCTGATAAGATGCGGAATATCTTTCTGTCCCAAAAATGCTCCGGCAGATGTCAAAGAGGCGGTTGATTACATAACTGATGCGGAAAGCGGAAAAGGTGTTTTTAGGGAAATAGTTGAAATAATTTTTAAGTCGCAGGGTTTATGGAAAAAAGTTTTGGAAAATTATCAATAATAATCTGTGTTCACCTGTGTCTATCTGTGGTTTCAGTGCTTTATTTTACGGGTTGCAACGGAAAAAAAGTTGAAAAATTTTTTGCAGGAGAATCATTTCCCGACCAGATTGTAAAAAATTTTACGATGGACAAATACGAACTTGAAACCCGCAAATGGACTTTTTTTGCCGTTCGGGGCGATGTTCTTGAGAAAAAAAAAATTATAAATACGAAAAACATAAAGATAAATTTTTTTGAGGATAACGGCAAAACCGCTTCCGTTATTTCCGCCGATAAAGCGGTTATCAAAACGGATACCGGCGACATAAAAGCTGAAGGTAATGTCGTAATTTTTTCACTTTTGAAGAACACCACAATTTTTACGGAGATATTAAATTATAACGAAAAATCCGGTAAGGTGTCGTCGGATTCCTTTATTCGCCAGGAAAAACCTGATGCCACGATTACCGGCGTGGGTTTTGACGCCGACTCGGACTTATCAAACATAACTATTTTAAGCAATGTAAAAGTGGTGAAGAAATGAAAAAAAAAGATAGTCCGAAGTCCGAAGTCCGAAGTCCAAAGTTGAGAATTGTATTTATACTGTTGATGACATTGGACATTGGACATTGGACATTTAACTGCCTTTATGCCGGCGAGCCGGCAACCATAACAGGCGACAGAATGAAGATGTTACAAAAAGGCGATATTTTGGAGTTTATAGGAAATGTTAAACTTGTCCAGCAAAATCTGACAATTACTGCGGACAAGATGAAATCAAACGAAAAAACCGGAACGGTTGAAGGATATGGGAGTATAACGGTTAAGTATTCAAGCGGCACCGAAAATACTTATGCTTGGGGCGATACGGCAGAATATAATAAAAACAACGGTTCCGGTATTTTTACCGGGAATATAAAGGTAAAAAGAATTTTGCGTGATACTACCGATTCGCTTGACTTAACCTGCAATGAACTTGAGGTTTTTGAATTCGGCGACCGTTTTCATGCAATAACAAATGTCCGGATAACTCAACCATACACGATAGCAACCAGCAGTGAAGCATTTTATGACCATAAAACAAAAGAGATTTTTTTAACCGGTGGTCCTCCGAAAATAATAAGGACCGACGAAAAAGGGTATTCTGAGTATTCCGGAGATAAAATTGCGATTGTTACCGATACAGAAGTGTTCACAGTGTTAGGGAATGTTAAAACAAAAATGGTGTTGAAGTAGTTGCTCGGGAACAAATTTCTTTGAGACGCTCTCCTGCGGTCGCTCTGCAATTTGCTCTTGGAAAGAAGAAGTCGCAAATTGAGGCTCTTCAGAAATTTTTCCCTCGCTCCGTGAAAAAGGTGGAAAAAACAATAAAAAAATGGAAATAAAAGTTGATGGTCTTGTAAAATCATATGGGAAACGTCGGGTTGTTAACGGCGTTTCACTTGACATAAAAAGTTCGGAAATAGTAGGACTTTTGGGTCCAAACGGCGCCGGTAAAACCACTACATTTCATATAATAGTCGGTCTTGTAAAAGCGGATTCCGGCAGTATTTTTTTTAATTCCGAAAATATAATAAATTTTCCGGTTCATCAGCGTGCCCGTAGGGGAATTGTATATTTATCTCAGGAAGCATCAGTTTTTCGCGGATTAACCGTCTGGGAAAATATTATGGCTGTTCTTGAAATGCTTTCTGAAAATTGTAGCCCCCGAATTCATTCGGGGGTAAGCGAAGTGAATGAAGAAAAATGCGAGTCGTTGTTAAAACAGTTGAATGTTTATCATCTCAAAGACAGGCATACCCATAATCTTTCCGGCGGCGAGCGTCGTAGGGTAGAGATAGCAAGAGCCCTGGCTATCAATCCGAAATTCATATTGTTGGACGAGCCGTTCGTAGGAATTGACCCTATTACGGTCTCGGATATTCAGGGTATAATTTCCGAACTTAAAAAATCAGGTATTGGAATAGTACTGACCGACCATAATGTTCGCCATGCTCTGGAAATTATAGATCGCGCCTACATTATTTACGATGGTAAAATTTTAATAGAAGGCACTGCGCATCAACTTTTAGAAAGTGAAGAGGCAAGAAAAATATATCTCGGCGAGAAATTCAGGATGTAGTTGACTTTTTTGATAGTTTTTGTATCATAAACAGAAAAGACAAGATGTCTTTCATAGGAGAAATAAAATGATTATTAACATTAGAGCAAAGAGGATAAAGGTTCCGGAAAATCTTGTGGAATACATAAAGGGGAAACTTTCAAAATCGGAAAGATATTTTTCAATTATAAACAAAATAGAAGTATTTTTAAGTAAGCAAAAATATCTGTACATCGTTGAAATTATTATTAACATAGTCGGTCAAACAATAAAAATAAAACAGCAGGCTGCGGATTTTCGCTCCGCTGTTGACATAGCGGTGGATAAAGTTGAGCAGCAATTAAGAAAAGAAAAAGAAAGAGTTAAAAGCCGCAGGAAATCTTTCAGGTCATACCTGTTAGAGGATAAATACCGGCAAGCGGAAAAGGTCTCAATGGATTTGAATAAAAGAAAACTTATTCCTCCTGTTTCAAGTATTGGCGAAGCCGTTAAAATTATGGATGATAACGATTATATGTTTTGGATTTTTTTTAATAAAGATACCAATAAACTGTCGGTAATATATGAGAAGTCCGAATTAAATTATGGTTTGTTTGAGATTGAGAAAAGGAGGTAGTACAAAGTATGAAAATTTTGGATTTTCTGGCTGAGGGTTGTGTTTTGACGGAACTGGAAGGGAAAACAAAAAAAGCCGTGGTTACGGAACTTGTTGAGGTGCTTGCCAAAAAAAAAACACAGGTGAAAAATGTTGATAAAGTGGTGGAAGCCATTATGAAAAGGGAAAGCACGGGTTCTACCGGCATCGGACAGGGTGTCGCAATTCCTCATGCTAAAAGCGAAGACGTATCAAAAATAGTTGCATCCCTGGGAATTTCTAAAGCAGGCGTTGATTTTGATTCGTTGGACGGAGAGCCGGTCTACATAATTTTTTTGATGGTGGCGCCGCCGGAATCCATATCGGAACACTTGCAGGCAATTGCAAAAATTTCCCGCCTTTTGAAAGATAAATTTTTCAGGCAATCATTAAGGGATGCCGCGTCGCCGTCGGAAATTATTAAGATAATAAAAGAAGAGGACGAACTATGAGTCCAATTAAAAGATTAGAAAGATTTAGAAAAATTATGAAAAGATTTTAATCTTTGTAATTTTTTTAATTTTTGTAATTTTTAAATCGGTGTTAATATGGATAAAAACATTACCGTAAGAGAGCTTTTTGAAAAAAAAGAGACGGAGTTTTTGCTTGAAACCGTTTCGGGCGAAGAAGGGCTTAATAAAAAAATAACAGTTTCCGATATAAACCGGATGGGATTGGTGCTAACCGGTTTTTTTGATTACTTCCCGTATCAGCGTGTCCAAATTTTAGGTCTCGGTGAAACAACATATCTGAAATCGCACACGGTAAAAAGCGAAACCCTTGAAAAAATATTTTCGTTTGATTTGCCTGCCATATTTATAACAAGAAATTTAGATATTCCTTCGGAATTTTTAAGGTTGTCAAAAAAATATAAAATCCCCGTTATAAAAACCTCACTTGAAACCGGCAGATTTACGACTGAACTTACCCTTTTTTTAGAAGATATGCTTGCTCCGTCAGTCGTGAAACATGGCGTGCTTGTCAATGTATCCGGGATGGGCGTTTTAATATTCGGTCATTCTTCTATCGGGAAATCGGAGTGTGCGCTTGAACTTATAAAAAGTGGGCATATTCTTGTAGCGGATGACGTTGTTGAGATAAAACGCCGTCCGGGCGAAGTACTTATCGGTTTCGGCGAGGAACTTATCAGGCATCATATGGAGATAAGAGGCGTCGGAATTATTGACATCAGAAATCTTTTTGGAATTTTTTCGGTGATGGATTCAACGGAAATTAATCTGGTTGTCCAACTTGAACACTGGAAGGGCGAGAAGGAATACGACCGGCTGGGGTTGGACGAGGTTACGACGGAGATATTAGGAGTAAAGATTCCCAGCGTAACTATCCCGGTTAAACCTGGCCGAAACCTTTCTTCAATAGTTGAAATAGCCGCGATGAATCAGCGGCTTAAAATGAGGGGCTATCACGCCGCACAGGATTTAAATCAACGACTCATAGAAATGATGAAAGAAAAGAACACGGAACAGACGCAGAAATAAAACGATGCAAGGGTTTAGGCGGATTTCAATCCGCCTGTCCAAACCCGATGCATCACACAATGATGTAGACGGCACTTCAGTGCCGTGAAGAAGTTCCGTGTCAGTTCAGCGGTAATTTATATGGACACGCAATTTTTTATTATAACAGGCATTTCCGGCGCCGGGAAAAGTCAGGCAATCAAATGCTTTGAAGACCTCGGATTTTTTTGCGTTGACAACCTTCCGCTGATTCTTATTGAAAAATTCGTATCGTTAAGCGCCGCCTCAAAAGATAACAGGTTTAAAAAAATCGCCTTGGGAATAGACATAAGAGAAGGCGAAAACCTTACCGATTTTCATTTGATAATATCAAATTTGGCGCTTCGTCCGAGAATACTTTTTTTTGATGCCTCGGATGAAACAATTATAAGACGCTTCAGCGAAACCCGCAGAAAACATCCGCTCGGAAAAATTGTTCCGGAGGCGGTAAAAACGGAACGGGAGATTTTGTCGGATATAAAAGAACAGGCATCAAAAGTTATTGATACAACCGATGTGAATCTTCAGGAACTCAAGGAAACAATAGCGGGACTGCTTAAAATTTCGCAAAAAACAGAGATGAGAATCACAGCGATATCCTTCGGTTATAAATACGGTATTCCGTCGGATGCCGATATAGTTATGGATGTCAGATTTCTGCCCAATCCGTTTTATGTAAAAGATTTAAAGCATCACACCGGGAATGAAAGAAAAGTAAAAAATTACGTAATGGGTTTTCCCGAAGCAAAAAAATTTGTAAAATCATTTTTCGGGATGATTTTAAGCATAATTCCTAAATACATAAAAGAAGGAAAATCATATCTGACGATTGCATTGGGTTGTACCGGCGGCCGTCATCGCTCGGTTGTGCTGGCAAACGAACTCAAAGAATATCTTTCACGGAAGAAATTCTCGGTTATATTGAAACACAGGGATATTGATAAAACCAATTAAAAGATTGAAAGATTGAGAAAGATTATGAAAGATTTTATCTTTATAATTTTTCTAATTTTTGTAATCTTTCATAATTTTCTTAATTGTCGTTATCGGGAGGTTTTTATGTCAAAAAATCCGACATCCGGAGTAAGAAAAATTAAAAAAGTTGAGATGCCTAAGTCGGTCTACATTGATACCGGCTATCCGATTCCGGAGAGATATAACGAGGATATTCTTGTGATTCTTCCGAGGGACCCTCACTGGATTTTTGCCTATTGGGATATTTCCGACAAAACATCCTTGCAGTTAAAAAAGAAATACGGCCGCGATATTTTTGAAAAATCAAATTTTGTTTTAAGAGTCCACGATATAACCGGATTCAAAAAATTCCCGGGCAGCAAATCACGCAAATTTAAGGAAATGTCCGTCAACTTTAACTCCCGCAACTGGTACATAAATGTTGGAGATTCCAGCAGAACATACTGCATACAATTAGGCATTAAAACCAAAGACGGAAAATTTATGCCGATTCTTTTGTCCAACACTATTATTACGCCGTCGGGCAGAGTTTCGGATGCGACAGGCGAGCAGTGGATGCTTGTCTATGAGGATTACGAGAAATTGCTAAAACTTTCCGGAATTGACAAAGTGGGCGTGGGCTCTCTGGAGATGGCAAAGTTTTTGGCGAAGAGATGGGAATATCTCAACATCGTTTCCCACGGCGCTTTTTCCGGAATGTTTTCAGGAGTTACATCGCGTGGTTTTAAGGTGCCTCTTTCCGAAATCGGCAAAGCAAGAAATTTCTGGCTTATAGCGGATGCCGAATTGATTGTCTACGGTGCGACAGATCCGTCCGCATCGCTTACGATAAACGACGAACCGGTTCAGTTAAATCCGGACGGAACATTTTCATTGAGGGTTGAATTTCCTGACGGCAAAAAAGAGTTCAAAATAAAAGCCGTCTCAAAAGATAAAATTGACGAAAGAAGAATAACTATAACAGCGGAAAGAAAAACGGAATAAAAGACAGCGGCGTAAAAAAGTAAGAAGGTGAAAAAGTGAAAACAATTTTTCTTTCTTACTTTATTACCTTTTTACTCTTTCACGCTGTTAAGGTGTATTATGGAAAAAGGTTATTTATGTCTGGTACTGCATGCCCATCTTCCTTACATCCGTCATCCGGAATATGAGGATTTTTTAGAGGAGGATTGGTTGTTTGAAGCCATCACAGAAACATATATTCCGCTTCTGGATATGTTTGAACGGCTGATTTCCGAAGGCGTTGATTTTCGCATAACGATGTCGTTGACCCCAACGCTCTGCGGAATGTTTTCCGATGAACTTCTGCAGAACAGATACAGCAGGCATCTGGATAAACTTTTAGAACTTTCCGAGAAGGAACTTGTCCGGACACGCGACCACCGGACGCTGTATACTACTGCTTTGATGTACAACAGAAAATTCAAAAAGAGCAGGGAAATTTTTACCAAATACAAAGGCAATATTCTTAACGGTTTCAAGAAAGTTCAAGACGCCGGCAAACTTGAAATTATCACCTGCTGTGCTACTCATGGTTATATCCCCCTGATGATTCACGAGAAGGCAAAACAGGCGCAGATAAAAATTGCGGTTCACGATTACATTGAAAAATTCGGCCGCCGGCCCAAGGGCATTTGGCTTGCCGAGTGCGCTTATACTCCGGGTGCGGATTATATTCTTAAAGAAAACGGACTGCGTTTCTTTTTTGTGGATACTCACGGAATTTTATACGGCACTCCCCGTCCGAGGTACGGTGTCTTTGCGCCCGTCTATTGTCCGTCGGGTGTTGCGGCATTCGCCCGTGATATGGAGTCGGCTCATCAGGTCTGGTCGGCCGATATCGGGTATCCCGGCGATCCGAATTATCGCGAATTTTACAGGGATGTCGGCTACGATTTGGACTATGATTACATTCATCCATATCTCCACAGCGACGGTATAAGAAGAAATGTCGGGATAAAATACTTCAAAATTACCGGCAATGTTTCCCTTCACGCAAAGCAACCGTATAATCCCGCCGCTGCGAGAGAAAAAGCGGCGCAGCATGCGGGAAATTTTATGTTTAACCGGCAGAAACAGGTTGAGCATCTTTTTGGATTAATCAAAAGAAAGCCGCTGATTGTGTCAATGTATGACGCCGAACTTTTCGGGCACTGGTGGTACGAGGGGCCCGATTTTCTGGAGTTTTTATTTAAGAAAATTCATTACGACCAGAAAACAATAAAAACGATAACACCGTCGGAGTATCTTAAAAAACATCCGGATAATCAGGTTTTACAACCCTGTATGTCGTCGTGGGGTGACAAGGGCTACAACGAGTATTGGCTTAACGGTGCTAACGACTGGGTCTATCGCCATCTTCACAAAGCCGCCGCAAGAATGATTGAGATTACGCGGGAAAATCCTAATGCGGGCGGATTAAAAAAACGGGCGTTGAATCAAGCGGCAAGAGAGTTGCTTTTGTCGCAGGCGTCCGACTGGGCGTTTATTATGACTGCCGGTACCACCATCCCTTATGCTCTCAAAAGAACAAAAGACCATATCCATCAGTTCACCGCCTTATATGAGCAGATAAAAAAAAATCAGATTGACGAGAGATTTTTATCCGACCTTGAAAGAAAAAACAATATCTTCCCGAGCATTGATTACCGTGCGTATTTATAGGGGCAATTGAAAGATTGAAAGATTAAAAAGATTTATGAAAGATTGAGAAAGATTTGTAAAGATTTTAATCTTTGTAATTTTTCTAATCTTTATAATTTTTTTAATTGATTTTATTTATGATAGGCATAATCATCATTACGCACGGGGATTTTTCAGAAGCACTGCTTGAAACGGCGCAGGGTATCGTCGGAAAACAGCAATTTATATTTGCAATAGCGATATCATACTCCGAAGACCCGAAGGTAGTTCACCAGCGGCTTGAAAAGGAAATAAACGCTAACAGGGTTGTTAACGATTGGCTTATTCTGACCGATATGGTCGGCGGAACCCCGTGCAATATCTGTCTTACGCTTGTTGAAAAATTCAGGGAAAACTATGAGGTTGTCAGCGGTGTTAATCTTTATATGCTCATTTCAGCTTTTATCAACAGGGATAAAATGCCGTTAACGGAACTAAAAAATAAAATTATGGAAGACGCCAAGTCATCTATAATGGATGCGAAGGAAAAGTTTCTGTGCCGACTAAAAAAAGTTGAATAATTTATGTCAATCGTTTTAATCAGAATAGATGACCGTCTTATTCACGGGCAGGTTATAGAGGGCTGGCTGAAAACGGTTCATGCCGACAGAATTCTCGTGGTAAGCGATGAGGTGGTGGCCGACAAAATACAAAAACAACTTATGGGACTGGCAGTCCCGGAAAATATAAAACTGACGATTGCCGATGTAGAAAAATCCGTAGAAATAATTAACGATGGGCACGACACCAAAGAGAGGATTCTTGTGCTTTTACCTGACATTAAAACAGCGTCAAAAATGATTGAATTAAAAGCCGATATAGAGTCGTTGAATCTCGGCGGACTTCACTGGTCGCAGGGTAAAACCCAGTATCTAAAAGCCGTTTCGTTGGACGAAAAAGATATAGAGCAACTCAAAGAAATCAAAAAAAGAGGAATTGAAATTGAGTCGCGGGCGTTGCCGATGGACGACCGAATAGACATATTAAAATTTATAGAGGAAAAATCCGGAATTAAAAAATGAAAAATCCGCTCGGAAATTTTTGTTTCGTTCTTCATAGTCATCTGCCGTATATTAAAAAAGCCGGCGTTTGGCCATTCGGCGAGGAGTGGCTATTAGAGGGTATGCTTGAAACATATCTGCCGCTTTTAGATGTTTTATATCAACTGAGAGATGAAAAAATTCCGTATAAAATCGTAATTGGCATAACCCCGATTTTGGCGGAGCAGCTTGCTGATGAGTATTTCAAAAAAAGGTTTGAGGAGTTTGTGTCGGATAAAATCCGCCGCGCCAATTTTGATATGGAAAAATTTACAAACCGTCATCAGCACAATTACAAACATCTTGCCGAACTTTACAAACATTCCTTTGAAAAAATACTGGATAATTTCAGAAATAGATATAACAGAAATATAATTGCGGCTTTCAGAAAACTTCAGGACGAGGGCTTTGTTGAAATAATTACATCTGCCGCCACGCACGGCTATCTGCCGCTTTTGTCAAGGGATTCGTCAATTTATGCGCAGATAAAAACAGGAATTGATATTTACGAAAAACATTTCGGAAAAAAACCAAAGGGGATGTGGCTCCCGGAGTGTGCATATCGTCCTGAAAAATTTGTTCAAATAACCAAAAATGAATCGTATCGTCGTCCGCCCATTGACGAGTTTCTCGCCGCGGAAGGCGTGGAATATTTTATAGTTGACGGTCATGCAATTTCAGGTGGCCCGGCATTTGCCGGTTGGAAAAGAAACGGCGTCTACGGGGGTATAAAATCACCGGTTGTTGATTACTCTAAAAAAACAGAAAGAACGACGATGTTCCCGTATCTTACTAAATCCGGTGTTGCCGCATTCGGAAGAAATTTTGAGACGGGTTTGCAGGTTTGGTCGGGCGAACACGGGTATCCCGCCGACGGTAATTACAGGGAGTTTCACAAAAAGGACTGCGACTCCGGGCTTCAATACTGGAAAATCACTTCAACGAAAATTGACCTTGGTCTTAAAGAGATTTATAATTCGGAAAATGTTTCTTCCCGAATAAACGAGAATGCCGACCATTTCAACTGGCTGGTTGAAAGCACGCTTTCTGTTTTTAGTTCGGACTCCGGAAACGAAGGAATTGTTGTCGCGCCATATGATACGGAACTTTTAGGGCACTGGTGGTTTGAGGGAATTGAGTGGTTGAAACAAACCCTGACAAAAATTTCCAAAAATCCGACCGTCCAACTTACGACGCTTTCCGAGTATCTTAAAAATCATCCGCCGAAATATGTTGCGGAAATTCCCGAGTCATCGTGGGGTGACGGCGGCGGGCATTATGTGTGGTTGAATGCACAGACGGAATGGATGTGGTCTTATATTCACGATGCCGAAGTTCAGATGGAGGATGTTGCCGAAATTTTCAATCGTAAAGAAATTTCTCCGAATGCGGATGAGTCCAAAGCGTTGAAACAGGCGGCCCGAGAACTACTTTTGTTGCAGTCATCCGACTGGCCGTTCCTTATCACCACGAAACAGGCAAAGGAATATGCGACGGAAAGATTTCTTCTTCACTATAACAGATTCTGTCGTATTGCCTTGGCATTAAAAGATAATTCCGTATCAAACAGGGATTTTCTTGAATTTCTTACGGAGATTGAAGAAATTGACGGTGCGTTTAGTGATATTGACGGCAGATTATTTGCCCGGCGCGAGCCGGAAAGGAAGATTAAAGAATGAAAAAAATTAATTTTATTTTTGGTGTGCACAATCACCAGCCGGTCGGTAATTTTGACAATGTTTTTGAGTGGGCGACAAAACAGGCATATTCACCGTTTTTGGATGTGATTGAAAAACATCCGAATATAAAAATTGTTTTTCACTATACCGGTTGTCTGATTGACTGGTTTGAAAAAAACAGGCCCGAAATTCTTGACCGTCTTAAAATACTGGCTGAAAAAGGACAGGCGGAAATCTTAACCGGCGGATATTACGAGCCGATATTATCCTCAATTCCGGATACCGACAAATTCGGTCAGATAAAAAAACTTTCCGATTACATAAAAGAGAAATTTTTGCATACACCTCGCGGAATGTGGTTGGCGGAGCGGGTTTGGGAACCCTCGCTTGCCAAAACATTGAATGAAGCGGGCGTTGAATATATCGTTTTGGACGACTCGCATTTTCTTGCCGGCGGCATAGAGGAAAAAAAACTCCGCGGGTATTTCATCACGGAAGAGCAGGGAGCCGCGCTTAAAATTTTTCCCATCAGTCAGTATTTAAGATACAGTATGCCTTTCGCGCCTCCGGAAGAGACGATAAAATATCTCAAAAGCGAGGCATCCGATGACCCCTCTACATTACTTATTATGGCTGACGACGGCGAGAAATTCGGCATTTGGCCCGATACATACAAGACATGTTATGAGGAAAAATGGCTGGAAAAGTTTTTAACGCTTTTGGATGAAAATTCCGACTGGCTCAATGTTACGACATTTTCGGAATATGTGAAAAAATTTCCTGCAAAAGACAGGATTTATCTCCCCACCGCTTCATATTTTGAAATGAGCGAATGGACGCTTTCCGCCAAGTCGCAGGTTGAATTTGAAGAGATAGTCGCGCATGCCGACAGCAACCTGAAAAGATTTTTGAAAGGCGGTTTTTGGCGCAATTTTCTGACGAAATACTCCGAATCAAACCAGATGCACAAAAAAATGCTTTATGTAAGCGGGAAAATTCAGTCCAAAGTCCAAAGTCAAAAGTCCGAAGTCAAAAAAATAAAGACATTGGACATCGGACATCGGACATCGGACATATCTACCGCTCAATCTCTCAATCTCTTGTATAAGGGTCAATGCAACTGCGCCTACTGGCACGGAGTTTTCGGCGGGCTTTATCTTCCGCATTTGAGACATGCAATTTATAAAAATCTTATAGAAGCGGAAAATCTTATCGAATCGTCTACCGTCTACCGTCTGCCGTCTACCAAAATTCTAGATTTTGACAAAGACGGTCAGGACGAAATAATTTTTACTAATAAAATTTTTAACATTTATGCAAAACCGTCTTATGGTGGTACGCTCACGGAGATTGATTTCAAACCGTTATGCTATAATCTGACCGATGTTTTAACCAGAAGGTTTGAGGCATATCATAAAAAGGTTGATGTTGCCGTTATGAAATCAGAATCCAAAAAATTGGAGGTAATTCACGGCGTATATTATACGAAAGAACTTGAACTTCAAAAATATCTGAAATACGACTGGTACAACAGATATTCGCTTGTTGACCATTTTTTTCATCCGACGACAACGCTTGAAAAATTTAGCGACTGCGAATACGGAGAACTCGGAGATTTTGTCAACCAATCGTATAAAACGGAAAACGGAAGTCGGAAGTCGGAAGTAGTGTTAAAAAGAGACGGGTATCTATGGACGGCAAACGGCGCTTTGCCGGTTCAGGTTGTAAAATCAATAAGTTCTTCTAAATCGGATATAATCGTCGGATATAAAATTACAAATAATTCCTCAAAAGAGTGCGAGTTATGGTTCGGAAGCGAATTCAATTTCGCTTTTTCTAATCCTGACGATGAAAATTGCTTCTATAAAATGGAAAAAAGATGTGAAAAATTTAATGCGAAAACCTGTTTTGAAAAAACGAGTTTGTTGAAAATATCGGACAAAAATCTTAATTTCAATCTTAATCTTACGAGTTCGGATTTATTTGATTTCTGGGTGTTTCCTATCTGGACAATTTCTTTGTCCGAAGGCGGTTTTGAAAAGACATATCAGGGCTCATCGGTTACGCCCAATAAAAAATTTTTCTTAAAACCAAAAGAGATATATTCGTTTGAAATAAAAATTTCTGTGAATAAATTTTGAGATGACAATGCTTGCGGGATTTGAACTGATTAAAATTGCTTTTGTAGGCGGACTGATTTCGCTTGATTCTACCGTTTTCGGTCAGTTTATGCTCTCAAGACCTATTGTTGCAGGACCTGTCATCGGATGGCTGTGCGGTGATATTAAAACCGGATTGCTTATCGGTGCGATGATTGAACTTTTGTGGGTTGGAGTTGTGCCGGTGGGCGTGGGAGTGCCTCCGGATTCGGCGATTGTATGTATAGTAGCAACCGCCATTGCGGCGAATAAGGTGCCGGATGCTGCTGCAATCGCAATAATATTTTCGGTGCCGTTAGGTGTTATTTTCAAACGGTTGGATATTGCCCACAGAAAATGGAACAGGGTTTTTCTGCCTGTTGTTGAAAACGGAATTGAAAACGGCAGGTATCACATATTAACTTTTGTTATTTGGCTCGGAGTTTTTTTATCATTTATAAAAAGTTTTCTGTTTCTGTTTATTTGTGTTTTTTTATTTAATGCAATACTGTCTTATATTTTGCCGTTTATAATTTCAGCCCCGGCGTTAGTTAAAGGTTTGCAGGTTTTTATGTTTGTTCTTCCCGTTTTAGGGTTGGCGTCGTTTTTGGCAAGTTTCGTAAAATAAAACGCGGATAGACGCGGATAGCAACGCGGATGAACGCTGAAAAAAACCTTGAAGTATCAGCGTAAATCGGCGTAAATATCAGCGTAGTTCAGCGGTAGTTATATGAAAAATTGCAATATAATAAGAACATTTTTCCGTTCGCTTTTATTGCAGGCGGTCTGGAATTTTGAAAGAATGCAAAATGTCGGTTTTTTGTATTCAATAATGCCGTGTCTAAAAGAAATTTACGTTACCGACGAAAATCGTTTGAAAAATGCGGCAATGAGGCATTTTGATTTTTTCAATACGCATCCATATATTGCGAATACTATTATCGCACTTACGCTTGTTTTGGAAAACGAAACCGTTGCCCCTACGGGACTTCCTTCGGTCGCTGCGAGTGAAGAGACAAAATCACAGCAGATAAAATCGCTTAAGCTTCATTTAGGCGGTCCGATTGCCGCGCTCGGCGATACATTTTTTTGGGCGCGTATTAAACCCTTTTGCGGTCTTATTGCTGCGGGTTATGTATTTATCCGAGGATTTAACAACATCGGTTATTTTTTAATTCCGTCTCTGATTTTTATTTTTTTGTATAATATGCCGCATATCTTTTTCCGTTTTTTCGGTTTCTGGCTCGGATTAAAGTACAAAACGGATGTCGTAAAAATCATCAGTAATTTTAAGATTCAAAAAATTTCAGAAATTATCCGGCTCGCGGGAATTTTTGTCTGTATTTTTGTCCTGATTGCGTATATTGTATCATCGGGCAAATATCGATTTGCCGGTGTCTTAGTGTTTCTTGCTTCTTTTATTCTGATAAAAAAGAATGTTTCTATTATTTCAGTTTTTTGGGGATTGGTTATCGGATGTGTCGGAGCAGGATTTTTAATGTGATATGATTAGAAAAACGGTAAAAATTAAAAACAAGTTGGGTTTGCATGCACGGCCGGCGTCGCTTTTTGTTCAAACCACTTCCAAATTTAAGTCAAGTATAAAAGTGTTTAAAGATAAGCACGAAGTGGACGGTAAGTCAATAATGGGTCTGATGATGTTGGCTGCCGGCTTTGGCACCGAATTGCAAATTTTAATAGACGGAATTGACGAAAATGAATTGCTAACGACAATAGAAAATCTTATAGAAAGAAAATTTGACGAAGAATAGTGGAGGCAGTGCAAAAAGTGGATAAGTGGTTAGTGGTTAGGTTTTACTTAATCACTTAATCACTTAATCACTTAATCACTGGTTTTAATATGTTATTCAAAGGTATTTCCGCATCGGCCGGTATTGCTATCGGTAAAGCATTTGTTATTGAGGATGAAGATTTTTGCCCGGTAAAAAGAAATATTGCAAAAGATGAGGTAAAAAAAGAAGTTGAGAAATTTCGCAAGGCAATTTCCGATACAAAAGCGGATTTTGAAAAAATAAAAGCGGCGGCGTCTAAACATCTCGGCAAAAAGCACATAAAACTTTTTGACGCCTATCTTTTTATTGCCGATGACCCCGTCTTAAAAAGCGAAGTGGTGTCAAAAATCACAAAGGAACTCATAAATGCCGAATATGCTTTATATGAGGTAATAGAAGAAAACGCCAAAGTTTTTGAAAAAATAAAAGATGAGTATTTCAGGGAACGAGGCAAAGATATTTATGATGTCGGGAAAAAAATTATGAAGCATTTGACCGGTGTCCATAAAAAAACGCTTGCGGATGTAAAAGAGAACTCAATCGTTTTCGCCGATAATCTTACGCCGGCCGATACTATCTTAATGAAAAATGAAAATGTAATAGGTTTTGCAACCAATCAGGGCGGCAAAACCTCCCACACGGCCATTATGGCGCAGGCGATGGAAATACCCGCGGTTGTAGGAATGAAAGATATAACATCCAATGTAACACATAATGACATTATCATTATAGACGGCAACGAGGGGGTTGTTATAGTAAAGCCGGACCCGGAGACACTTGAAAACTACCATCGTCGTCTCAAAAATTATCAGACGGAAGTAAAAGAACTTTCTCAATTTGTAAATGTTCCTGCGGTTACTTCCGACGGTAAAAAAATAATCGTAGCGGCAAACATAGAGATTCCGGAGGAAGTCCGTTCCGTAATATCCCACGGTGCGGAAGGCATCGGGCTTTTCAGAACGGAGTATCTTTTTATTAACAGAGCAGAATTTCCGTCCGAACAAGAGCAGTTTGAATCATATAGCCAGGTAGTTGAAAAGGTTTTTCCCAACCCCGTAGTTATCAGGACAATTGATTTGGGCGGCGACAAATTGCTTCCGTATTTCAATATCAATGTGGAAAGAAATCCGTTTATGGGCCTTCGCGCCATAAGATTTTGTCTTAAATATCCGGAAATATTCAAAATACAGTTGCGGGCGATTTTGCGCGCTTCCGTTTTCGGAAATGTAAAAATGATGTATCCTATGATTTCCGGCGTTGACGAACTTCGCGCTGCAAATGTGATATTGGATGAAGTAAAACAGGAATTAAAAAGCAAGTCGGTGCAGTTTGACGAAAACATGGAAGTAGGCGTTATGATTGAAATACCGTCGGCGGCACTTACGGTGGACCTGCTTGCCAAGGATGCGGATTTCCTTTCCATCGGGACCAATGACTTAATTCAATACACGCTTGCGGTTGACAGGGTCAACGAATATGTCACGCACCTTTACGAGCCGCTCCATCTGTCGGTTATCCGTCTTCTTAAAAATATAGTTGATGCGGGCCACAAAGAAGGCAAATGGGTTTCGATGTGCGGCGAGATGGCCGGCGACCCGGCATACACGGAAATACTTTTAGGTCTCGGGATTGAACATTTCAGTATGGGTGCTGCTTCCGTTTTAAGGGTGAAAAAAAATATAACAAAAACCAACTTTGCGGGCGCGAAGAAAATTACGGAGGAAATTCTTAACGAAGCCAGCCGTGAACTTCTCATCCAAAAAATTAATCAAAGAAAAGGACACTGAAAAGCAGTAAGTAGTAAGTAGTAAGTGGGAAGTGGTTTGTAACTACTGCCTACTCACTACTACCTACTTCCTGATGTTCTATGAACATCCGAAATTTTTCTATTATAGCGCACATTGACCACGGAAAATCCACTCTGGCAGACCGTCTTCTGGAATTTACAGCCGCGATTTCTACCGCGCATCACGGGCAGGTTTTGGATGCGATGGATTTGGAAAGAGAGCGCGGAATTACGATTAAGGCGAAAGCCGTCCGTCTGAATTATACAAGTTCCGACGGTGAGAATTATCAATTGAATCTGATAGACACCCCGGGTCATGTTGATTTTACCTACGAGGTTTCCCGCGCGCTTGCCGCCTGCGAGGGCTGTCTTCTTTTAGTTGATGCTTCTCAAGGCGTTGAGGCGCAGACGCTTTCCAATTTTGAACTTGCCCGCCAGCACAATCTGAAAATTATTCCGGTCATCAATAAAATTGATTTATCACAGGCGGATGTTCCGAAAACAATCCATCAAATAGAGAAAGTGTTGAAAATTTCTGAAAAACCGTTCCTTATTTCTGCGAAGCAAAACATCGGAACGCTTGAAATTGTTGATGCAATAATTGAAAAAATTCCCGCCCCTGTCGGTGACATCAAAAAACCGCTCAAAGCGCTGGTGTTTGATTCAAATTACGATTCATTCCGCGGGGTTATAATTTACATCCGCATTTTTGACGGTGAAATTTCAACCGGCGATAAAGTGATTTTTTTATCAAACTTGGAGAAATTTGATGTTGAAGAAGTCGGATTTTTTCAGATTCAGAACCCGTCGGCGCCCGCCGGCAGACAAAAAACGGAAAAACTTTCCGTCGGAGAAGTCGGTTATGTGATATTGGGCATCAGGGATATTCATAAAATAAAAGTCGGTGATACGATTACTGGGGCGGAAAATCCAACGGATAAGCCGCATCCGGGCTATCGTGAATTAAAACCGTTCGTGTTCTGCGGGTTGTATCCGGTCCAGCCGGGCGATTACGCCAATTTATCCTCCGCGATGGGCAAACTTCATCTGGAGGACTCCTCTTTTTTCTATCAGCCGGAAACATCGGTCGCACTCGGTTTCGGATACCGATGCGGATTTTTGGGGCTTCTCCACATGGACATCGTCAAGGAGCGTCTTCAGAGAGAGTTTGACCTTAATCTTATCATAACGGCGCCCAATGTCAGATATAAAATAAAATGTATTGACGGAAGCCCGCCCGCCAAAGGTTTAGTGGCGGGCAAACCGGTAAACGGTGCAAAAGGAGATGCCGCCGTAATTGAAATAGAAAATCCGTCAAAGTTTCCCGAGAGGCAATTTATAGAAAAAATTTACGAGCCGTATATTCTTGCAACAATAGTGTTGCCGTCTCAATTTGTGGGAAACGTAATGGCACTTTGCGAGGGGAAAAGAGGCGATTTTCTTGATATGACATACATCACCGAGGATAAAGTGAAACTTACTTACGAGATGCCGCTTGCGGATGCGATTGTGGATTTTTACGATAAACTGAAATCCGTTTCATCCGGCTACGCCTCGTTTGATTACGAATTTTCCGACTATAAAGAATCGGAATTGGTAAAGATGGACATTCTTGTCAACAGCGAGCCGGTTGACGCCCTTTCCTTTGTTATCCATAAAATCAACGCCGAATTTTACGGAAGAAAAATAACCGACAAACTGAGAGGACTTATTCCCCGCCAGCAGTTTGAGATTCCCATACAGGCGTCCGTTTCCGGAAAAATAATCGCCCGCGAAAATGTCCGCGCGTTAAGAAAAGATGTCATCGCCAAATGTTACGGCGGCGATATTTCACGCAAAAGAAAACTTCTTGAAAAACAGAAAGAAGGCAAAAAAAAAATGAAGCAGTTCGGCAATGTTTCAATCCCGCAGGAGGCGTTTTTAGCCGTGCTGCAACTTGACGCCGAATGATTTTTAGTTGACTTTCAAACCATTTTTGATATAATGAAATTGTTGAAAAACCTTGCCACGGAAGACACGGAGAACACAGAGAAAAAAATTTAAAGAATTTATTTTCGCCGGTATTTTCTCTGTGAACCTCTTGGTTTTCTCTGTG
>DHFT01000053.1 GCA_002402375.1 Elusimicrobia bacterium UBA4817
GTTACTTGACATTCACATAGGAACACTCTCATACTAATATAATATGGTCACTATCATTGACTACGGGATGGGGAATTTAAGAAGCGTTCAGAAAGCATTTGAGTTTATCGGTAAAAATGCAATTATTACATCTGACAAAAAAAAAATACTGCATTCATCGTTAGTTGTGTTGCCCGGTGTAGGTTCGTTTTCGGCTGCAATGAAAAATCTTAAAAAGTTAAATCTTTTAGAAACAATTAAAAAGATTATTGCCGACGGAAAACCATTTTTAGGGCTCTGCCTTGGGCTGCAATTGTTGTTTGAAAAAAGTGAAGAAGGAAATTGTAAAGGACTCGGAATATTAAAGGGTAAAGTCAAAAAATTTGATGACCCGCTACTTAAAATTCCGCACATGGGATGGAACAATATAAGGTTAAAGGTGAAAGGTGAAAGGTTAAAGATTTTCAAAGACATTCCGGATAATTCGTATTTTTATTTTGTGCATTCGTATTATGTAAAACCTGAAGATAAAAAAATAATCGCAACAACAACGGACTACGGAATAAATTTCACTTCCTCAATTTTCTATAAAAATATTTTTGCCACACAGTTTCATCCAGAAAAAAGTCAGAAGAACGGGCTTAAACTTCTAAAAAATTATGTTGATTATACCGGCAATTGATATCAGGGGCGGAAACTGCGTAATGCTTACTCAGGGCAAATTTGAAGCAGAGACAATCTATTCAAAAGACCCTGTTTTCATTGCAAAAATGTTTGAGACACAAGGCGCTAAACGGATTCACATAATTGATTTAGACGGCGCTTTTGCAGGGACTCCGCAGAACTTATCAATACTCAAAAAAATTAAAGAGACGGTTTCCGTTGAACTGGAATTCGGCGGCGGAATTAGAGAAATTGAGACGATAGAAAAAATCGCCGATATGGGAATTGATAAAATAATCCTCGGCACGATTGCAGTTTTCAACCCTGCTCTGGTAAAAGAGGCGGTGAGAAAATATAAAGACAAAATTATTCTTGCAATAGATGTTTTTGACGATAAAATAGCAGTCGGCGGTTGGAAGGAAATAACACAGTATGATGCTCTGGAATTTGCAAGAAAAATGAAAAAAATCGGTATAGATGAAATTATAACAACCGATATAAAAAAAGACGGTATGATGGAAGGTCCCAATATAGACGGCATTAAAAAATTATGTAAGAGCGGGTTATCGGTAATTGCATCTGGCGGTGTCTCTACAATTGAAGATGTAAAAAAAATATCGGAACTTGAAAAATATGGCGTAACCGGAATGATTATCGGCAAGGCGCTTTACAATGATTCAATAAAACTTGATGAAGCAATAAAAACATGCTCACAAAAAGAATAATTCCATGTCTTGATGTTGCTCAAGGAAGGGTCGTGAAAGGAACAAAGTTCTTGAATCTGCGGGATGCAGGCAATCCGGTTGAGGTTGCGAAAAGATACGACAAAGAAGGCGCGGACGAGATTGTTTTTCTTGATATAACCGCATCGCACGAAAAAAGAAAAACTATAATTGATGTTGTAAAAAAAACCGCTGAAAATATTTTTATGCCCTTGACCGTCGGCGGAGGCATTAGGAATTTGGATGACATACGGGAGTTGCTCAAAGCGGGCGCCGATAAAATTTCAATAAACACGGCTGCGATTGAAAATCCGAAACTTGTAAAATTAGCAGCAGAAAAGTTTGGAAGTCAATGCGTGGTCGTTGCGATAGATGCGAAACAAGTCCGAAGTCCGAAGTCCGAAGTCCGAAGTAAAAAAAACTTGACAAACTACTTCCAACTTCCAACTTCCAACTTCCAACTTAATTGGGAAGTGTACACCTACGGCGGCAGAAAACCAACCGGTATAGATGCAGTTCAATGGGCAAAAAAAGTGGAAAAACTTGGCGCAGGCGAAATTCTTCTGACAAGTATGGATAAAGACGGAACAAAGAACGGTTATGATATTGAATTAACCAGAGCCATTTCCGAAGCGGTTAAAATTCCCGTAATAGCATCCGGCGGGGCGGGAACAAAAGAACATTTTTACAAAGCATTTACGGATGGAAAGGCAGATGCAGCACTTGCGGCGTCGCTTTTTCACTACAAAGAACTTTCAATAAAAAAACTTAAAAAATATCTTTCAAAAAAAGGAGTTGAAATACGATTATGCTGAAACTGAAATTTGACGAAAAAGGGCTGATTCCCGCAATCATTCAGGACGCGAAAACCAAAGAGGTCCTTATGCTGGCATATATGAATGCGGAGTCAATAAGACGCACACTAAAAACCGGGAAAACATGGTTTTACTCACGAAGCAGAAAAAAATTCTGGATGAAGGGCGAGGAATCCGGCAATGTCCAGAAAGTTAAAAAAATTCTTATTGATTGTGACGCGGATACGATTTTAATTCTGGTTGAACCAAAAGGTCCCGCTTGTCACGAAGGATACAATTCTTGCTTTTTTAGAAAGATAAACGGTAAAATCATATTAAAAAGAATATTTGACCCGAAAAAAGTGTATAAAAAATGAAGAACGCTCGCAAACAAATTTTTTTGAGACACTCGTCAGAACTCGTTCTGCAATTTGCTCCTGTCGGGTATAGGTCGCAAATTGATGCTCTTCAAAAATTTTTTGCTTCGCTACTGGTAAATTAAGGTGAAAAAATGAAGCGTCTTTTATGGCTTGTTTTTATTGCAGTATTTATCGCGCTGGCTTTAAGAACTTTTGTATTTGAGGGAATTTACATCGCATCCGATTCAATGCTTCCCACTTTACAAGTGAACGACCATTTTTTTGTTGACAAAATAACATATAATTTCAGGCAACCGCAAAAAGGAGAAATTATAGTTTTTAAGTCGCCCGTGGATGACGACAAAGACCTCGTGAAAAGAATTATTGCCGGGGGCGGTGAAATCGTGACGATAGAAAATAAAAATGTTTTTCTTAACGGTAAAAAATTAGACGAACCCTACACGCAACATACGAGACCGGACGAAATACTTAAAGGCGATAAAATTACCGACTTAAAAATTCCGGAGAATTGTTTTTTTGTATTAGGTGATAATCGCGACGAATCAAACGATTCACGCGACTGGATAGACCCGAAAACCGGGGAGCATATTTATTTTATACACAAAAATTTCATAAAAGGACGACTCATTAAATTCTGATGTTTTATCCTAACAAAAAAAAGTTTGAAGAACTTATCAAAAACGGCTACACCGTGCAACTGTGGAAGGAAATTCCCGTCGGAGGCGAAACACCGGTTTCTGCGTATTTGAAATTGGGTGCTAATGCTCCGTCCTGTCTGCTTGAAAGTGTGGAGGGTGAAAAAAAATTTGCAAGATATTCTTTCTTGGTTTTGTCGCCTTCATTAGTTTTTGAGAGCAGGGATAAATTTGTAAAAGTAAAAACTGCAAACGGAAAAAAAAATATAAAAACGGACGACCCTCTGGAATATCTCAAATCCGTTTTGTCAAAAAATAAAATTTTGCATGATAAATCGCTGCCTCGTTTGTCCGGCGGGGCTATCGGATATATCGCTTATGATTATGTAAAAAATATTGAAAAAATACCCGACCTAAAAAGAAAGGGATTGCCGCTTCCTGAACTGTATTTTATCTTTCCGAAAATCATCGTGGTTTTTGACCACTTGAAGCATAAATTAAAAATAATCCGGCTGATAAAACCGTCTGAAAAAACCGGCTACAAAACCGCCTGTAATGAAATTGACGAAATCACAAAAAAACTTTCGGAACCCTTTTTAATAAAAACAATCCGTTCCAAATCGGGAAGTATTAAATCAAACATCAAAAAAGAAAATTTTTTGAAAGCGGTAAAAAAAGCAAAAAAATATATCAAAGACGGCGACATTATTCAGACCGTTTTATCACAACGGCTTGAGACCGATTTCAAAGGCGAGCCGTTTGAAATTTACCGGGCGCTGCGCATCTTGAACCCTTCGCCATATATGTATTATTTCAATCTCCCGGATGCGAAAATTATCGGCGCTTCGCCGGAAATTCTTGTGCGTCTTGAAAACAATATCGCTAACTTAAGACCTATCGCCGGAACCAGATCGCGGGGAAAAGACGAAGCGGAAGATAAAAAACTTCAGAATGAACTTCTAAATGATGAAAAAGAAAAAGCGGAACATTTGATGCTTGTTGATTTGGGAAGAAACGACCTCGGTCGGGTTTGCCGGTTCAACAGCGTCCAACTTACAAAGTTTATGACGGTAGAAAAATATTCGCATGTAATGCATATTGTGTCCGATATTATATGCAAATTAAAACCGGAGGCGGACGCATTTGATTTATTAAAAGCAACATTTCCGGCGGGAACGGTAACGGGTGCTCCTAAAATCAGGGCGATGGAAATAATTGAAGAACTTGAACCGACGAAAAGAGGGCTTTACGCGGGCGCTGTGGGATATTTTGATTTCAACGGCAATATGGATTTTGCGATAAACATCAGAACGATAATTATGAAAGGAAAAAAAGCGTATATTCAGGCGGGGGCGGGAATTGTCGCCGACTCCGTGCCTGAAAAAGAATATGAAGAAACTCTTAACAAAGCAAAAGGCACTCTTAAAGCGATAGAAATGGCTGCGAATAAGGTGGTCTCGGGATGGTAGACGCTCGGCAGTAAATTTTTTCAGACACCGCTCAGCCGACCACCCTGTCGGCTTCGCTCTAATCGTCGCTCCTGAAAGCGTAGTCGCTCCTCAAGGGTCTGATAAAAATTTCTGCCTCGCTCTGATTGATAGAGGGTATACTTATGATATTAGTCATTGATAATTACGATTCTTTTGTTTATAATCTTGTCCAGTATCTCGGAGAGTTAAATCCGGATATTAAAATTTTCAGGAATGATAAAATTACAATTTCTGAAATTGAAAAATTAAAACCTTCGCACATTGTTATTTCTCCGGGTCCCTGCACGCCAAAAGAAGCCGGCATTTCAGTAGATGTTGTCCAACATTTTGCCGGAAGAATTCCGATTTTAGGCGTGTGTCTCGGTCACCAGTCAATCGGCGCCGCTTTTGGCGGCAAAATAGTTCACGCAAAAAAACTGATGCACGGTAAAACATCTTTAATTTATCACGACGGTAAAACAATTTTTACGGGACTTAAAAGTCCGTTTGAAGCAACAAGATACCACTCGTTACTGGTAGAAAAAAAATCGCTGCCAAAATGTTTTGAAATTTCCGCACGAACAAAAGACGGAGAAATAATGGGATTTCGCCTGATAAATTCACAAAAACCGGTAGAAGGAATCCAGTTTCATCCTGAATCAATTTTAACAAAATCCGGCAAAAAATTGTTAAAAAACTTTTTGGAATTAAACCAAAAATAATGAAAACTGATATTGGAGAATACATTGTAGGTGCATACCTGAAAATTATCAAACAATGTGATTTTGTTAATTACAATGTCAGACCACCTGGCGGCGGACTTGAAGGATTAAATGAATTAGATGTTGTGGGATTGGACTTCAAAAATAAAATTGCTTACATATGCGAGGTTACTACGCACATAACAGGACTTTTGTATAAAGATCACAGAACCACAGTTGAAAGAATAAAAACAAAATACGAGAGACAGAAAAAATATGCCAATAAGCAACTTTCAAATTTTCCTAATCGGTATTTCATGTTTTGGTCTCCTGTTGTCCCTAAAGGTTATATTACGAGCAAACTCAAAAAAATTAATGGATTGGAGTTAGTCATTAATGAAAAATACACTCAATATATAGATGAATTAAGAGAAAAAGCAAAAGAATTAACGCATGATGCTGGAAATCCATTTTTCAGGATGCTTCAAATATTAGAACATTTGAGGAGATAAAAATGATTAAAGAAGCGATTGCTAAAGTTGTTCAGAAAGAAAATTTAACCGAAAAAGAAGCAATTAACGTTATGACTGAAATTATGACCGGTCAGGCAACGGAGTCGCAGATTGCTTCATTTATTACCGCTTTGAGAATGAAAGGCGAGACGATTGACGAGATTACCGGATGTGCAAAAGTTATGCGTGAGCATGCAACAAAAATCACGGTAAAAAAACATGCGGTTGATATTGACAGAGACGAAATAAATATTGACTGGGAAACCATCGTTGACACTTGCGGGACGGGAGGAGATAAAACCAAGACATTCAATGTGTCCACTGCGACGGCATTTGTGGTCGCAGGTGCTGGCGTGGTGGTTGCAAAACATGGTAACCGTGCCGTTTCGTCAAAATGCGGCAGCGCCGATGTCCTTGAAGAACTCGGAATAAATCTTGAATTACCTAAGGAAAAAGTTGAAGAGTGCATAAATAAAATAGGAATCGGTTTTTTATATGCTCCGCTTTTACATTCCGCCATGAAATTCGCAATAGGACCGAGAAGACAAATCGGCATCAGAACAATTTTTAATATATTAGGACCATTGACAAATCCGGCAGGCGCAAACGCACAGGTGTTAGGCGTTTATTCACCGTCTTTAACCGAAACTGTTGCTTTCGTTCTAAAAAATCTCGGTTCAAAAAGCGCTTTTGTTGTGCACGGGATTGACGCAATTGACGAAATTTCCATAACGGGTAAAACCCAAATCTCGGAATTAAAAAACGGAGTAATAAAAACATACACGGTAAAACCGGAAGATTTCGGGCTTAAAAAAGCAAAAGTTGAGGATATAGCCGGCGGCGATGCAAAAGAAAATGCAAAAATAATTTTAGACATACTTGAAGGAAAAAAGGGTCCGAAACGGGATATCGTCCTGTTGAATGCTGCGGCAGTTTTGACTGCGGCGGAAAAATCAAAAAATTTCAAAGAAGGAATAGAACTTGCCCAAAGGTCAATTGATTTAGGCAAGGCGCTTAAAAAGTTAGAAGAACTTAAAAAGTATTGTGGCAAGTGATTATACTAACACTTGCTTATTTAGCCAAATGAGAAAATGAACATCCTTGACGAAATTGTTGAATATAAAAAATTGGAACTTGCTCACAGAAAAGAGCAGTTGCCGATTTCCAAAATCTGGTCGGACATTGAAAAAATGCCGGAGCCGCGTGATTTTAAGTCGGCGATTTCCAAACCAAATCGCATCAACCTGATTGCCGAGATAAAAAAAGCATCACCGTCCGCAGGCGAAATCGTTGAAAATTTTGATGTTAAAAAAATCGCGAAACAGTACGGAGAAGCGAATGCCGATGCTATTTCCGTCTTAACCGAAACAAAATATTTTCAGGGCGATATTTTTCACATTGACCTTGTAAGACAGGTTTCGGAACTTCCAATTTTAAGAAAAGATTTTATTATTGACGAATACCAAATTTATGAGTCAAGATATTTCGGCGCCGATGCAGTTCTTCTTATCGCTACGATTTTAGATATTGAAAAAATAAAAAAATTTCTTAAAATAGCAAGTGACCTGAATCTTTCGGCAATAGTTGAAGTTCATAAAGAAGAAGAATTAAAAATTGTATTAGATACAGATGCTAAAATTATTGGCATTAACAATAGAAATCTTTCCGATTTGACGGTTGACTTAAATACGACGCTGAATTTGAGAGAAAAAATCTTCGGTGATAAAATCATTATTTCGGAAAGCGGAATAAAAACAAAACAGGATATTGAGAAACTGAAAAGGAGCGGAATAAACGCAGTTCTTATCGGAGAACATTTTATGAAATCACAGGATATAAAAAAATCGGTGGCTGAACTTTTTGGTTAAAGGGGGAATAGTTTATGGATGATGTGAAGATTTTTCTGTCGGAAAAGGAACTGCCTCAAAAGTGGTACAACATTCAGGCGGATTTACCGGAAGCATTAAAACCGCCGCTCAAGCCGGACGGAACGCCCGTGGGCCCGCAGGATTTATCGCCAATATTTCCTATGGAATTAATAAAACAGGAGGTTTCACAGGAAAGGTGGATAGAAATACCCGACGAATTACTTGACGTTTATAAAATCTGGAGACCGTCTCCTTTACACCGTGCAAGACGGCTTGAAAAATATCTGAAAACCCCGGCAAGAATTTATTTCAAAAATGAATCGGTATCTCCCGCCGGAAGCCACAAACCCAATACCGCCATCGCGCAGGCGTATTACAACAAGAAAGCTGGAGTAAAACGGTTGTCAACGGAAACCGGAGCGGGACAGTGGGGAAGCGCGTTATCATTTGCTTGCAATCTTTTCGGACTTGAATGCACCGTGTATATGGTAAAGGTTTCCTACGACCAGAAACCCTACAGAAAATTTATGATGCAGGTCTGGGGCGGGAAAGTTTTTTCTTCGCCGACTAATTTAACCAATTCCGGCAGGGCGGTTTTGGCAAAAGACCCGAATTCACCCGGTGCACTCGGAATTGCAATTTCGGAAGCGGTTGAAGACGCCGCAACACACGACGACACCAACTATGCTCTCGGCAGCGTGTTAAATCACGTAATTTTACATCAAACAATCGTCGGGCTTGAGACGCAGAAACAGTTAAAAATAGCGGGAGAAAATCCGGATGTTCTTATCGGTTGTGTCGGAGGCGGTAGCAATTTCGGAGGATTCGCAGCCCCGTTTGTTCCTGAAAAACTCAAAGGTAAAAATATAAAAATAATCGCGGTAGAGCCGACATCCTGCCCTACTCTTACAAAAGGACCGTTCAGATACGATTTCGGCGACATCGCAAAACTTACTCCGCTTTTAATGATGTACACCCTCGGACATTCCTTTGTCCCGCCTGCAATACACGCCGGCGGACTGCGGTATCACGGGATGGCACCGCTTGTATCGTTACTGCTCAACAAAAAAATAATAGAAGCGGCAGCATATCCGCAAAATACTGTGTTTGAAGCAGCGGTAACTTTTGCAAAAACGGAGGGGATTTTACCGGCTCCGGAAACGGCGCACGCAATAAAATGCGCAATTGACGAAGCGATCAAATGCCGTGAAACAAAAGAGGAAAAATGCATAGTGTTTAATTTTTCCGGACACGGACATTTTGACCTGGCATCTTATGACAAATATCTGTCGGGAAAACTTGAGGACTACGAACTCCCAGAGGAAGAAATCAAAAAAGCATTAGGAGAACTGCCGGAGATGAAATGACAAAAATAAAAATCTGCGGAATTACAAATGAAAAAGATGCGCTTTGGGCGGCAAATGCCGGCGTGGATTTTATCGGACTTAACTTCTACAAAAACAGCCCGAGGAAAATCTCCGTTGACATGGCAAAAAAAATAACGGCGGCGCTGCCGGAATTTGTGAAATCGGTCGGCATTTTCGTGGACGAGGAAATTGAGACGCTCCTGAAAGTTATAAAAAAAGTTCAGTTGAGTGCAGTTCAACTTCACGGTAATGAAACACCGGAATACTGTGCCCAATTGAGAGAAAAAATTTCGGGTTCTGTTCCCGCAAATACTCTGTGGGAAGGCAAACCGCAGATAATAAAAGCATTCGGAATCGGCGGAGATTTCCGAACGGAACAAATGTCCCAATATGGAAATGCCGACTATTTTCTGCTTGATACTTTTGTTGATGATTTGTTGGGCGGGACGGGGCAGACGTTTAACTGGGATTTAGCGGTTGAGACAAAAAAACTGGGCAAGCCCGTGTTTTTATCCGGTGGACTTACACCGGAAAATGTATCGGAAGCAATAAAAAAAGTTGAACCGTTTGCCGTTGATGTCTGCTCCGGTGTAGAACGCACACCCACCCGCAAGGACTACGATAAGATGCTTTCCTTTGTTAAAGCGGTAAGGAAAATATAACTTGACAAATCACAAATTTAATATTATATGGAAAATGGTTTGGAAAATGGGAACGCTTCACATTTTTACTAATTCCAAATCCGCATTGGAACTTAATCATCTCTGAAGAGAGGTTTTAGAATGACGCAAAAGTGTGACGAATGCAACAATTATGCAAGCCATATAATTATAGACAAAGATAGCACTAAAACCACAAAACATAAGTTTTGTTGTGAACATTATATGGATTTTATAAAGGAAGAAAGCAAAGAATTCTTAATCAGGAATTGTTCCGTTTGCGGAAAAAGACTGATAATTCGTCTTTATGATGACGGACATTATAAAGGAGGGGAATATTTTGGTAGATTCAGAATACCTCTCAAGATTGCAAAGAAGCCATCAAATTTCATTACAATGGAAAGGAAAAAATATCCAGTTGTAAGGATTCTCAAATATGGGACAGAAGTTGAGTATTGGGAATGTCCGAAATGCTATAAAGGAGATGAAAGAAAAAGCAGGGGAAAACAAAAATCCCAAAGGGAAAAATAAAAAAACTACTTGACAAATTTTTGATTTTTTGTTTTAATTTGTGTAGTCGGGACTGTCATCCCATCTTTGAGGACAGTTCCCAAGGGTTTCACTCTGTAGAAATCGGTTCACACGACGAAGTTTATTGATTAGTTCTTTGTAAAATTTCAAGATTTTATTTCAAGTAACAACCCGACCAATACGCATGCTTATTTTGGGGCATGTCGTATTGGAAGGAAGGCTTCCCTTGGTCGGGTTGTTTGCCTGAAAATATGACTGCCCCTTTTTGTTTTGTAGGAGGCAAAATCAGAAATGGGGTTAATAATAGAATGCCAGTGTTTGTTGAAGAACGCTTGATGAAAAAGGGGGGTGATAAAAAATGTTTAAACCAGTTTTTAGTGCATTGCTTTGTCTTTGTGTATCAATCAGTTTATTCACATCTGGCTGTGCTACAATTACAAAAGGTTCACAACGACAGATAATGTTCAATTCAGAACCATCTGGTGCTAAAATTTTTGATACAAGTTCTGGTGCTATGCTCGGTAGAACACCAACTTCTTTGAAATTAAGTTCCAGCAAAGACCATTCTATCAAAATGGTTAAAGATGGTTATGAACCTTCAATGGTTAATATTAACAAAGGAATGGGAACGAGTTATCTGATTTGGGATATACTCTTATGGGGTGGTACTGGTATAATCGTAGACGCAGTAACAGGTGCTTGGAATGATTTGGAACCATCGCAGGTGAATGCGTCTCTTGAGCCAAAAACAGAAAAGTAACCAGAAACACTGGCATTCTACTCAAAAAAGCGGCTTATGAAAATAGGTCGCTTTTTTTATTGGCAATTTTGGGGAAATTTAGTATAATTATTTAAATGGAAATCATAAAAACAAAAATTACGAAAAAAGAACTCATAGAAAAATATTTGAACTATTTTGAAACCGTTTCAAAAGCAGTAGTAGATGTTGATAAGGAAATTATGGCTGTGGATGCCGAATTGCATTCCGATTTGGAAACATTGCTTTTGGAAAACGGGTCTAACCATGAAAATCTTTGGGGAATAAATCTCTATCCGTTCAAAGAAAAAACGGACTTTATAGAATTTACCTCACTTATAAATATACGACCGTCTCAAAACAATCGTTCTATGGAAATTGAAAATAATGATATCACAGAAAAAATAATTAAAATTGTGGGTAACCTTGTGGATTATGGAAATTAAACAACATAAAACATTAACAGTAGAAAAATGGAATAGTTTCCCTTTTTTTAAGCAAATACTAATGATTGCAAACGAAATTAACAGGGCTAAAAACTGGATTAGTAGAGGAGACCCCTCAGAAGTGAAAAATTGTTATGAACGTGCGTTGGAGTTAATTGACTTAACGGTAAATGTCTGTATCGGCAGGAGAGTGTTAAAAGAACTTTTAAGGTTCAGGGAAGTGTTTGCTGAAGAATATCTGAAGGAACAAAAAAATATTGAACTTAACCGGAAATTGTTCTCGGTCTTATTGCTGATGAGTAAAGATAGTTATAACCTGTTGGCAAAAAAATAAATTAAATATGCCCTACGATTTTAAAACTATAGAAAAAAAGTGGCAGGAATACTGGCAAGAGAAAAAACTTTTTAAGTCGGATGAAAAATCGGACAAAAAAAAGTTTTATTTGCTTGAAATGTTCCCTTACCCGTCGGGAAAACTCCACATGGGACACGCCAGAAATTATGTCATCGGCGATACTTTTGCAAGATTTTTAAGGATGAACAGTCACAATCTTTTATACCCGATGGGCTACGACGCATTCGGACTGCCGGCGGAAAACGCCGCCATAAAAAACAAAATTCATCCGGAGAAATGGACTGATGAATGTATCAAAACAATGATGGAGCAGCAGAAAAAACTCGGGCTTTCCTACGACTGGGACCGGCTGGTCGTTACCTCAAAACCGGAATATTACAGATGGAACCAGTGGATTTTCTCAAAATTTTATGAAAAAGGGTTGGCATATAAAAAACTTGCCCCGACGAATTTCTGCCCGAAATGTAAAACGGTTCTTGCAAACGAACAGGTTATTGAAGGAAAATGCTGGCGGTGCGAGTCGGAAGTTGAAGTAAAAAATCTTGAACAGTGGTTTTATAAAATCACGGATTACGCGGAAGAACTGCTTGCAGATTTAGACGGATTAACCGGCTGGCCCGAAAGAGTAAGAATAATGCAGCGGAACTGGATTGGCAAGTCCGAGGGACTTTCGGTGATTTTCCCGGTAAAAAACTCCGCTCAAAAAATTGAAATTTTTACTACCCGCCCCGACACTCTTTACGGCGTAACATTTATGACCTTTGCCGCCGAGCATCCGCTTGTTCTTGAACTTATAAAAGGCACGGAAAAAGAAACAGAAATAAAAAAGTTTATCAACAAAATAGTTGTTCAAAAAAGAATCACCCGTCTGGAAGACAAAGAAAAGGAGGGTGTTTTCCTCGGTAAATATGCGGTCAATCCTTTAACAGGCGAGGAAATTCCGATATATGTAAGCAATTTCGTTCTGATGGAATACGGAACGGGAGCAATTATGTGCGTTCCTGCCCACGACCAGCGGGATTTTGAGTTTGCAAAAAAATATAAGATACCGATTAAAGAAGTGATTGTAGCAGAGGGACAGAGGGACAGAGGGACAGATGCCCAATTGGAACATGCATATATTGAAGATGGCGTGATGGTTAATTCAGCACAGTTTTCAGGTATGAACTCAAAAGAAGCAATTTCTAAAATTTCCGACTATGTAGAAGAAAAAAAACTCGGAAAAAGGGTCGTTCACTACAAACTCCGCGACTGGCTTATTTCCCGTCAGAGATATTGGGGAACGCCTATTCCTATTATTTATTGCGAAAAATGCGGAACGGTTCCTGTGCCTGAAAATGATTTGCCCGTTTTATTACCGACGGATGTGAAATTTACCGGCGAAGGCAACCCGCTTGCTAAATCGGAAAGTTTTGTAAAGTGTAAATGCCCGAAATGTAAAGGAGATGCACGGCGGGAAACGGACACTATGGACACATTTGTTGACTCTTCATGGTATTTTGAAAGATACTGCGACCCGAAGCAAAATAAACTTCCGTTTGACAAACAAAAAGTTTCTTACTGGATGCCGGTGAACCAGTATATCGGAGGAATAGAACACGCTGTTCTGCATCTTTTGTATTCAAGATTTTATACGAAGGCATTGCGTGACTTGGGACTTTTGGATTGCGGCGAACCGTTCAGCAATCTTCTGTGTCAGGGAATGGTAGTAAAAGACGGATTCAAGATGTCAAAATCAAAAGGCAATGTGGTTTCCGTTGACGATATGGTCGGAAAATACGGCGCCGACACGGCGAGATTATTCGTGCTTTTTGCCTCACCGCCTGAACGGGATTTAGACTGGTCCGACGAGGGAGTTGCCGGCAGTTTCAGATTTTTAAATAAAGTATGGAAATTAGTCCAAAGTCCGAAGTCCGAAGTCCAAAGTCAAGATATTGATGAAAACTTAGAGAGAATAAAACATCTGACAATAAAAAAAGTGACGGGGGATATTCGCGACGAGTTCCATTTCAACACGGCAATTGCATCAATTATGGAATTTTATAACGAGATTGCAAGGGACGGGGGACGAGGGACAAGAGAGCAATTGAAAGATTGCATTAAAACACTCGTAATTTTACTTTCTCCGTTTGCTCCTCATTTATGCGAAGAAATGTGGCAGATACTCGGACATAGCGAATCAATTTTGAAAGAGAAATGGCCCGTTTGGGACGAGACGAAACTTGTTCAGGAAAAAATTACAATAGCGGTTCAGATAAATGGTAAATTGAGAGGACAGATTGAAATTAAAACTGATGGCGCGGAAAAAGAAATTCTGGAAATTGCAAAATCCGACGATAAAATCAAAAAATATCTTGAGAATAAAAAAATTATAAAGACGATATTCGTTCCAAAAAAATTATTAAATATCGTCGTAGGGGGATGAAATGAAAAACGGAAGTCGGAAGTCGGAAGTCGGAAGTCGGAAGTGGTTGAGTTTGCCTTTACTACTTACTACTTACTACTTACTACTTACTGCCTTTACCGGTTGCGCTTCCCATTATACACCGGCGCCGCAAGTCCTACCTCAAAACATAAGAAAGGTTGCAATTGAAACATTCAAAAATTCAACCGTATATTACGGAATGGAGGAAAAGTTAACCCTCGCCGTCACGAACGAATTCATCAGAGACGGCAGATTAGCCGTTGTAAATTCGCAGGAAGCGGACGGCATTTTGCGCGGAGAAATTACAAGATATGTTTTAGAGCCGCTAACTTACGACGAGAACCATGTCGTCAAAGAATATAAACTTTGGATACTGGTTGATATAATGCTTGTTGACCGACTGAAAAACGAAGTGGTCTGGCAGGAAAAAAACCTTGAAGGCAATTATAGGTTTTTCGTCGCCAATATCCCTGGAGGCATAACCGAAGAAGAGGCGAGAGAAATAATCTGGGAAAAACTTGCAAGAGCCATACTTAAAAGAACAATTGAGGGTTTCGGGGCGGTAACAGGAATAAGTGACAAAAAAGTCCCGCCGAAAACGGAATAAAATTTTATGCCATTCATTAGATATTACGAATTAAAATCAAAATTAAGAACGCTGAAAAAATCGGATGTTTCACCGGTTTATCTAATCTTTGGCATTGAGGATTATCTTAAAGATGAAACGGTAACACGGCTGGAAAATATTTTAATCGAACCCGATATGCATGACTTAAACTACAGCGTATTTCATCTTCCAAGCAAAAATGAAAAACAATTTGAATCCCATGCGGGAAATGTTATACTTGAAAACGCTCTTTCATCCTGTAATTCTTTGCCTTTTATATCCGCCAAAAAAATGGTCGTTATAAAAAATATTCATAAACTTCTTGAATCACAGGATGAACTTCTTATGAAATATATTGAAAAACCGCATCTTTCTACCTGTCTTGTTTTGGTCGGCGGCGACAAACTGCCGAAACGGGAAATATTCCGAAAGATAGAAAAACTGTATCCGACGGTGAATTTTTATAATTTGTCCGGCGGGCAGATATGCTCGTGGATAATTGAATACGCAAAGGCATTTGATAAAATCATTTCATCGGGCGGACCGGAAGAGATATTAAAAATTACCGGCAACAATCTTTTTGACATAAAAAACGAACTGGACAAATTAATTTTGTATGTCGGAGAGAAAACCGAAATTGAAATGAATGATATTGAGTGTTGCTGCGGACATTTCAGAGAAAATACCGTTTTTGAACTGATGCCGGCACTGGCGGAAAAAAAGACCGAAACCGCAATAAAAATACTTGCAAATCTTTTTAACAACGGCGAGGACGAATATATGGTTTTGGCGCAGGTTGCGGACAGATACAGAAAATATTTAAGATTTAATGAACTGACTGAAAGTGGAATCGGTGAAGGAGAAGCGGCAATACGGTCGGGAGTTAAATTTTATCAGGATAAGTTTATATCCGACGCTCGGAAATTCAACACCTCGGAAATAAAACTTTCCCTCATTAAAATACTTGAAACGGACTTAAAAATGAAGTCCGGCGGGAACAGCAAGAATCACATTGAACGACTATTTTTTGATCTTTGCCAAACGCATTGAAAGACGTCCAATTCTGCGGGAAGCATTTTTTCTGTGAATGATTTTTTTCTTAGCCGCTTTATCAAGTATGCTTGAAACGATTCCTAAAAATTCCTTTGCTTTCTCGGAATTTTTTTCCGTTAAAGCCGTTTCAAACTTTTTAATCGCCGTTTTGATTTGTGACTTAACGGCTTTATTGATAGTACGTCTCTTCAGATTTTTCCGGGCCTCTTTCAGTGCCGATGTGTGTCTTCCGGTTTTTAGTTTCATAAACACCTCGCTGATTTACGCTGATAGCAACGCTGAACTACGCTGAAGTTTCAGCGCCAATCTGCGTAGTAATCTGCGTTTGTCTGCGTTAAGTATACAAAAAAATAAAAACAATGTCAAGTGAAAAAATAAATGTAGCCCCCGACTTTAGTCGGAGGGGAGCGAAGCGAAATGAAAGAAACAAAAATAGCAAAATATATCGGTGATGTCTCCGCCGGAACTATGTTTTCCCGCCTTGCCGGTTACATTCGCGATATGCTTGTCGGCTGGCTTTTCGGCGCGGGATTGTCCGCAGATGCTTTTTATGCCGCTTTGAGAATCCCCAATCTTTTCAGACGGTTTCTGGGTGAAGGTTCTCTTTCTGCTTCGTTCGTTCCTGTCTTTAGCGAATATCTGACGACAAAAGAAAAAAAAGAGACCGAAAAACTTTTTAATGTGGTGTTCACAACGCTTATATTTGCCCTGTTAATCGTGTGTGTTTTCGGAATGCTCTTCGCTCCGCAAATAACAAAACTCATCGCCTATGGATTTGAAAAAAACCCGGAAAAACTTTCTTTAACCATTACTCTTACACGCCTTTTGTTTCCGTTTTTACTTTTTATCTGTCTTGCGGCATTTTTACTTGCCGTTTTAAACTCGCTAAAACTTTTTTTTATACCCGCATTAGCACCGTCTTTTTTGTCACTTTCCGAAATTGTTTTTATTATAGGAATTGCCCCGCTTTTGCTCAAAGAAAACCAGATAAAAGGACTCGCAGTTGCGGTTGTCATCGGCGGACTATTGCAATTTTTAATTCAGATACCGGCCATTAAAAGAAGCGGATTTAGTTTCAAACCAATAATTAATTTCAAACACCCCGGATTAAAACAGATATTTTTTTTAATGCTCCCCGCTATGTGGGGAATGTCAATTGACCAGGTCAACGCTTTTGTTGACACTATTTGTGCGTCATTTTTAACCGAAGGAAGCGTAACAGCACTTTACTATTCAAACCGTCTGATGCAACTGCCTTTGGCACTTTTCGGAATTGCCGTTGCATCGGTATCTCTTCCTTTAATGTCGGCAAGCGTTTCAAAAAATGATAATCGTGAAATGAAGGACATGCTCGCATTCTCAATAAAAATATCTTCATTGGCAATTTTACCGGCAATGGCGGGACTTATTATTCTGGGCAAGCCCATGATAACCCTTCTTTTTCAACACGGTAAATTTGACGAAACCGCAACAGTGCTGACCAATTCCGCACTGGTTTTTTATTCTATCGGGCTGCCCGCTTTCAGTTATGCAAAAATTTTTGCCGGCGGATTTTATTCTATGAAGGAAACCAGAACACCGGTAAAAATCGCAACAATGTGTATGCTGTTAAATACAGTATTAAATATTATTCTGATGAAACCGATGGGGGTGGGCGGACTTGCCCTTGCAACAGCCGTATCCTCTTGGGCAAATGCGGCTTTTCTTTTCTTGTCGCTTAGAAAAAAAATCGGCGGCATCGGCGGAAGAAAAATATTTTTGACACTTGTTAAAATAATTTCAGCAACTTCGGTAATGACTGTCATCTGTTATATTCTTTCTGTCCATCTAATTAAAAATCTTTTCTTAAATGTGTTCGGAACAATTATGAGCGGACTTATCCTTTATCTTTTGATGGCAAAATTGCTGAAAATCAACGAAATGAAATCGGTATGGTCTATTATCAAAAAAGAAAAACCCTCGTTAGATGAATGAAACCTTTTCAAACAAATTGGACAACCTTCCAGAATTCCCCGGCGTCTACATAATGAGAAACTTATCCGGCAGAATAATTTATGTAGGCAAGGCATCTTCCTTAAAATCGCGGGTGAGGTCATATTTTATTGATACGGAAAAATCACTGAAAAATTCACTGCTTGTTAAAACAATTAAAAATATTGATTATATTTTGACGACCAATGTTAAGGAAGCGCTTATTTTGGAAGAATCCTTAATCAAAAGATTTCAGCCGAAATATAATATACTTTGGAAAGACGATAAACGGTATCCTTTTATCAAAATCACAAATGAAAAATTTCCGGCAATTATCATTTCAAGACGAAAAAAACCGGACGGCGGAAAATATTTCGGGCCGTATCCGGATGTAATTGATATGAAAAACACATTGAAACTGGCTATTAAAAACTTCGGTCTTCGACCGTGCAGATACAATCTTGAAAAACGCAAGAAGGAATGTTTATACTATTTTATAAAAAAATGTCAGGCGCCTTGCATAGGAAAAATAAGCGAAAAAGAATACTCTTACTTTGTCGGGAACGCGATAATGTTTTTAAGCGGCAAAAATCAAAAACTTCTGGAATCGCTTGAAAAAAAAATGGCCGACGCCAAAAAAAAATTGCAATTTGAAGAAGCAGCAAAATTACGGAACATAATTTTCGCAATAAAAAACACGCTTGAAAAAATCAATATAAAAGAAATAACTCTTAAAGATATTTTAATTAATGCTGACAGAGATGCCTACTTAAATGATTTGTCAAAATTACTTGGGAAAAAAACCGTGGGCAGGATTGAGGGCTTTGATATATCAAACATTTCCGGCAAATTTGCGGTCGGTTCTATGGTCGTTTTTACCGACGGCAAACCGGATAAAAATGAATACAGGAAATTTAGGATAAAAACGGTAAATAAAATTGATGATTTTGCAATGACGGCAGAAATTATAAAAAGACGGTTCTGTGGAACACTTGCAAAAACAACCATTCCGAATTTAATAATAATTGACGGAGGTCTCGGGCAATTAAATGCTGCCAAAAACGAACTTGAAAAATGTTTTGATACTGAAAAAATCCCAAAAATTATAGCGATTGCCAAAAAAAACGAAAAATTATTTTTTCCTGAAAGTTCAAAGCCAATTGTCTTATCAAAAAACTCGTTGGCATTGAACCTTATAAAATATGTCCGCGACGAATCGCACAGGTTTGCTATTTCATATCACAAATTATTGAGAAAACGCAGATTACACAGATAAAAACACAGATGACACAGATGAAAAAGATATTTCTTTTTTTGTTTTTAACCCTCTACCTTCTACCTTCTACCTTCTACCTTCTTAACGCAAGAGAAGGAATAATTATATTACATAATGGAAACACTGTTAAAGGAAATATTATCATAAACGAAACCGGCAATTATACTGTTGAGACGAAAAAATGGTCTGTAGTGTTTTTAAAAAAAGAAATTAAATCGGTAAAATATACGGGATTGGAAAAACCGGACAGTTCAAGCGATAGATTCGTTCAAAAAATGAAAAATACAAAGAAAACCGAAAAAAAAGAGAAAAAAACAAATTACAAATACGACCCGCTTATTTATTTTTATGCCGACAAATACAATCTTGACCCTGCGTTTGTCAAGGCGGTGATTGAGGCGGAATCAAATTTCAATCCGAATGATGTCTCATGCAAAGGTGCTGTGGGCCTTATGCAACTTATGCCTCGGACGGCTGACGGATTAAAAGTTAATCCGAAAAATGTTGAGGAAAATATAGAAGGGGGAACAAAATATCTTAATTATATGTATGAGAAATTCGGCGATTCTAAACTTGCTCTTGCAGGATACAATGCGGGACCTAATGCGGTAAAAAAATACGGAAAAAAAATACCGCCTTACAAAGAGACGCAGAATTATGTAGAAAAAGTTTTGCAAAATTACCAAAAACACAAGTCGGACAAACAAATGTGGTATTTCGTGGATGAAAAAGGTTGCTTTTATATTTCCGACAGTCCAAAAGATAAAAGATACAAGAGAGTGGAAAAGTGAAAGGTCAAAAGTTAAAGGTTAAAATAAAAAATTCTGATTACCCGGAGTTTTACAAAAAGGTCTGGCTTGAATGCCTGAAAATTAAAAAAGGACATTTGTCCGCTTATTCCGAAATTGCTCGTCGGCTCGGAAAACCAAATGCAGCAAGAGCCGTTGGAAATGCACTCGCTAAAAATCCGTTTGCGCCCGATGTCCCCTGCCACAGAGTTATCAGAAAAAACGGGGGACTTGGCGGATATTCGGGCGGAGTTAATAAAAAAATTAAACTTCTTAAAGAAGAAAAACTAATGATTACCAAACGGCAAAAAAACATCATTAAACCTTAATGTCTTACCTCAAAAAAAATAAATTTTAAAATCGCATTTTTTACTTGACAAGTTTTTTTATTTTTGTATAATTGCTATTGTGCGGTTAAAACTTGCCCCGGACCTATCGGGGTCGGCACGGAATGTTTGTAAGGAGGAGCAAAGTAGATGCGTGGTAAAGTGAAGTGGTTCAATGACTCCAAGGGTTACGGCTTCTTGGCGAAAGACGATGGTTCAGGTGATGTGTTCGTTCACTTTTCGGCTATCGGCGGCGATGGATTCAAATCGTTAGCTGAAGGCGATGCAGTTGAATTTGATGTTGTGGATTCTGACAAAGGTCCTAAAGCAGCAAATGTAAAAAAGATCTAATGAACATATAAAAAACTAAAAAACCCGTCCCGACTAAATCTGGATGGGTTTTTTATTTGCAAATTTCAGCAAAATTTTGTAAAATGAGACCATTGAAAAAGTCATTTAACCGCAAGCCACAGAGAAAACCAAGAGGTTCACAGAGAAAATACCGGCGAAAATAAATTCTTTAAATTCTTTCTCTGTGTTCTCCATACCTTGTATATTAACTGGTGTTAGTTC
>DHFT01000021.1 GCA_002402375.1 Elusimicrobia bacterium UBA4817
CTTAACTTAGGAAATCTCTGCGGTTAAATGACTTTTTCAACGGTCTTATTAAAAAGTGAAATTATTTAATTTAACAAAAAACAAAGTTGTTGTTGAAAATTTAACAATTGCCGGAAGTTACCGCGAAAGAACAAAAGGGCTTTTGGGACGACAAAACATAGATGCGCACGAGGGGCTTATTATTAAAAATTGCAATTGGATTCATACTTTTTTTATGAAGTTTCCGATAGATGCTGTCTTTTTGAGAACGCAGATGTCACAGATAAAAGACACGGATTACGCAGATAAAACCATTTACAAAGTTGTAAAAATTGCGGAAAACATAAAACCGTGGCGGCTCAGTTCGCCGGTTTTCCGTGCGGATTCGGTTCTGGAAATAAAGTCCGGTTCAGCAAAAAATATAATTTCAATTGACGACGAGTTAAAGATTACGGAGGATTTATGAAACCAACAATCGGGAAGTGGGAAGTGGGAAGTGGGAAGTGGTTTTTGATTTTTGCCTTTACTACTTACTACTTACTACTTACTACTTACTGCCTTTACGGCGAAGGCACACCGTCAGTGGTTAAAACAATTACCGACGAGTCGTCAAGCGACGAACTTTCTGCATTGAACGAAATCAATAAGAAGAAAAACAAACTTGTCCACATCGCAATTGAGGCGGTTGAGATAAAAAATGAACAGGCCCGCCAACTTGGCGTTAAATGGGTTGATACGGTGCAGGTCGGCGAGGTTGGTTTCACTCAGGAAGGCAGGGTGCCGGCGACTTTGCCGGATATTCCCGCAATGTTTACCGTCGGCGAGTTTGCCAGATGGACGTCGCTTTCGGCGGATATAAAACTTCTGGTAGCTAAGGGTGCCGCCAGATTGCTGGCGAAACCTAAACTTATCGCAAAATCGGAAACGAACGCCTCTTTTACCGTCGGCGGCGAGGTCCCATATGCCATTATGACGCAGGACGGTGGAGTGGATATTGAATGGAAAGAATACGGCACCCGCGTTAATCTTGTTCCGACAGTACTTGACAATAATCAAATAGGGCTTTCAATCTTCACAGAAGTATCCGACCTGGACTATACACACGGCGTTACAATTTCGCAAATACAACTTCCGGCAATAATTACACGAAAAGCATCCTCATCGGTAATTTTAAGAGACGGCGAAACATTGGCGCTCGCCGGTCTGGAAAAAAACTTTAAGGAAGAAATAACATACGGCACACCGCTTCTATCCGATATACCGATTTTAGGGCATCTTTTTTCGCATAAATACTTTAGCGATATAAAAACGACAGTTGTCATTTTTATAACGCCGACAATAGTAAAAGAAGGCGCACCGATAGAAAAAACACCGTATTAGTGGGGCAGGATTAAGCGATAAGCGGTAAGTGGTAAGGATTAAGAATCGGACAGTAAAACTTAATCCTTAAAGCGAAGCGACTTAATCCTTAATTCTGAAGTCAAAAATGGCACAGGTAATAAGCAAAAAAAAATCATGCAAGGAAATTCTCGCCGATAAGAAAATTTTAACCGACGAGCAATTTGCTCAGGTTGAAGAAGAGATAAAAAAGTCCGGCATTCTTTTTCAGCAGGCGGTAGTTGACATGAAACTTGTTGAAAAGGGCAAAGTGCTTAAACTTCTATCAAACGAGTGGGCTGTCAAGGCGATTGATTTGTCCGTTATGGATGTTGACCCGGATATCGTCAAAATTATGCCCAAGCAGTCGGCGAAAAGATACAATGCAGTGCCTTTTGCGAAGGAAGAAAACATTTTATTCGTAGCGATGGCTGAGCCGCGTGATTTATTTGCCATTGAGGATATTAATTTAAGAACCGGTTTTCATGTCCAGCCGTATCTTGCGCTCCCCGAGGATATAAAAACCGTTTTGAATAAGAGTTATGGGGTTGAAGAGGCGGCTCCGATGCCCGAAGAGGAAGAGGAAGAGGGACAACAAACAGCAAGTATATCATCTGTCGCCGATGCGGATGAAGCAAGAGAACTTACGGCGGAACTTATAGCAGGTCTTGATACCGGCGGCGAGGTGCAGGTTGACAAATTAACAGCGGAAGAATCAATAGATATTATGCAGGTTGATACATCCGCTCCTGAGATTGAAAAATTAGTCAACGCTATAATTCTGGAGGCAATCCGGCTTAAAGCATCCGATATACATGTAGAACCGATGGAAAAACGCCTTAATGTCAGATACCGCGTGGACGGTAATTTAAGGCGGTCAACTTTTAAGATTCCTATATCTTTCAAACAGGCGCTGATTGCAAAAATAAAAATTATGACCGGCTCAATGAACATTACAGAGCGCCGCATTCCGCAGGACGGAAGAATCCAGGTTAAGGCAAAGGGCAAGCCGATTGAGTTTCGCGTCAATATCATTCCGACGGTCTACGGCGAAAGTGCGGTTATGAGAATTTTGGACCGTTCCGGCTCCTCTGCAAAACTGGAGCAATTGGGTTTTCTGCCGGATACGATTGAAAAGTTCTTGGCATCACTCTCTAAACCGTACGGGCTGATTCTTGTATGCGGTCCCACCGGAAGCGGTAAATCATACACGCTATCGGCCGCGCTGGCCGCCATCAAAGACCCCACGGAAAAAATTTTAACCGCCGAAAATCCGGTTGAATATAATCTTGACGGCGTTATGCAGGTTCAGGTAAATCCGGAATTAAAAATGGGAGATAAGGTTTTTGATTTTGGGATGGCTTTGCGCGCATTTCTCAGACAGGACCCAGATATTATTATGGTCGGCGAAATCAGGGATAAGGAAACCGGGCAGATAGCGATGGAGGCGGCGATGACCGGGCATCTGGTTTTGTCAACGGTTCACACTAACGATGCGCCTTCTGCGATTTCCCGTCTTTCCGAAATGGGAATACATACGTTTCTTGTCGCTAATACGACGGAGTGCATACTCGCCCAGCGGCTCATAAGAACACTCTGCAAATCATGCAAAGAGCCGGACGCAAATCCGCCTGAGGACTTGTTAAAAATGCTGACCGACCATAAAATTGATTATTCAAAAGCGACATTTATGAAAGCGCATCAGGGCGGCTGTCCTAAATGCGGCGGAACCGGAATGAAAGGCAGAACCGCTATTCACGAACTTTTGGTTATGGACGAGGAGTTGAAAAGATTCTGCATAAAAGAGGTTGCTGTCGGTCCCATAAGAGATATGGCTGTCAAACACGGTATGCGGCAGTTGGTGGAGGACGGTTTGGTAAAGGTTACTATGGGTATTACAACGCTTGAGGAAGTAATGACGGCCGCCACATAAGAGACAAAGGCGTAAAAAGGTAGAAGGTAGACGGTAGATGGAAAGACAGAAGACCCGTCTCCCGTCTCCCGTCTCCCGTTTACCGTCTTTGGTGTTATTATGCCTAAGTGTTCAAATTGCGGATTTATATTCAGATATGATAAATGTCCTCGCTGCGGAACTCCGGCAGATGTCAAAAATGCTCCGCCTGCGGCTCCACCTCCCGTTCAAAAGATTGAGGAAAATAAATCCGCCCTCAGCGAGTTTTTTGAAATTGCATGTTCCATAACAACCACTTCCGATGTTGACTCGGTCCTGAAAAAAGTCGGCGCCGCCGCTGAAAAACTCACGCTTACAATGGCGTCATCAATTATGCTTTTGGATGACGACAAAAAAAATCTTTACTTCAAGGTGGCAAGCGGGGATAAAGGCACAATCTTGACTAAACTGAAAGTTCTCGTCGGAGAAGGCATCGCCGGCTGGGTCGCGGCAAACAAACAACCGCTAATAATTCAGGATGTATCGGTTGACCCGAGATTCACCGGAAAAATTGATTCCGAGTCGGGTTTCAGAACAAAATCAATTTTATGTGTTCCTTTGCTTGTTAATGACGAACTTGTAGGCGTAGCGGAGGTTCTTAATAAAATTGACGGCTCGCCTTTTACCGAAAAAGACAAAACGATTTTAACCAGTTTATCCAATTTTGCCGCGGTCGCAATCGTCAATGCAAGGAATATCTCCGACCAGCAGAACTTTTTCGCCAATGTTTTTGAGATATTAACTGTTGCGTTTGAGGCAAATGACCAAAGATTTTCCGGGCATTGTTTTAAGGTCGCCCAAATCTCAACCGCAATCGCAAGAGAACTCAACATCACCGGCAATCAGTATAAAGACATTTACTATGCCGCTGTTTTGCATGATGTGGGATTTATTGCTGAGCCGGACTATTCAATTTTGGAACACAACAGCAACAGAATTCATCCTATAAAGGGTTACGAGATGATAAAAAATATAAATCTTTTGAAGTCCGCTGCCGGTTTGATAAAATATCATCACCTGATGTATGACGGTTCCGGTTTTCCCGCCGACGGCTTAAAAAAAGAGGCAATTCCCCTCGGAAGCCGTATAATTTCACTTGTTGAAGCGGTTGAGGATATGAGATTTTCCGTTTATCCGGAAGAAAAAATCAGACAAACGGTTGAGTCGCAAAAAGGCATAAAATTTGACCCCGTCATAGCGGATATCTACCTGAAAATCATTGAATAACTAAATAAAGTGAGTAAGTGAGTAAGTAAGTAAGTGAGTGAGGGTTTTAACTTTCCTTAATCACTGCTAACTGCTAACTGGTGTTAAAATGGACATAACCGAAGAAATAAATCGTCTGCGCGTTGAAAAAAGAGCGGTGATTTTAGCCCATAATTATCAACTGCCTGAAATTCAGGATATTGCTGACTTCGTCGGCGATTCGCTGGAATTGTCAAGAAAAGCTGCAACTACCGATGCTAAAATTATTGTTTTCTGCGGAGTTCATTTTATGGCGGAGACGGCGAAAATTTTATCTCCGATGAAGACGGTTCTTTTGCCGGATTTAAGAAGCGGCTGCCCTCTGGCCTATACCATTACCTTTGAAGATGTGAAAAAACTCCGTCTGGAAAATCCGAAAGCGGCATTTGTCTGCTACATTAATACATCCGCCGATGTCAAAGCCGAGTGCGATATCTGCTGCACTTCGTCAAATGCCGTTGATGTGGTCAATTCCGTCTCAGCCGAAACCGTTGTATTTTTACCCGACAGAAATCTCGGGAATTATGTCTCCAAACATACGGCAAGAAAAATGATTATTTGGAACGGATTTTGTCCGACTCACGAAAATCTAAAACGGGAAGATGTTGTTGAATTAAAAAAGATTTATCCTGCCGCCAAATTTGTTGCACACCCGGAATGCACCTCTGATGTTTTGGAACTTGCCGATAAAATTGCTTCAACAAGCGGAATAATAAAATATGTGAAAACTGAATCGTCTCAGAGTTTCATTATAGGCACCGAAACGGCTATTATTCACCGTCTGAAAAAGGAAAACCCCGATAAAAATTTTATTCCCGCCAGCCGGAAAATGTTCTGTCCGAATATGAAATACAACAACATTGAATCGCTTTACGAAGCACTTGCCAATGAACAACCCGAAATTGATGTTCCGGAAAAAATAAGAGAAAAGGCATTTTTGACGATTGACAGAATGCTCAAAATCGGCAAAAAAGATTAAAAGTCGCTCGCAAGAACGCTCGGGAATAAATTTTTCCAGACACGCTCAGCCAACCGCCCTGTTGGCTTCGCTCTAATCGTCGCTCTTGAAAGTGTAGTCGCTCCTCAAGGGTCTGGATAAAATTTTTCCCTCGCCCTATTAAAAAGGATATAACAATGTACAAATCTGATTTTTTGATTATCGGCTCTGGTATCGCCGGGCTTTCACTTGCTCTTCGGCTTGAAAAATTCGGCAGCGTTTTTATCATTACTAAAAGAGGAGTTTCAGACGCGAATACGACGGAAGCGCAGGGCGGCATCGCCTGCGTCTGTCAAAAAAATGATTCGTTTGAAAAACATATAAAAGATACGCTTATTGCCGGTGCCGGACTTTGTAAAAAAAATGTCGTTGAACTTGTTGTGAAGCAAGCACCTGCCCGCATTGAAGAACTGAAAAACTGGGGTGTCAGATTTGACGTGGACATCGGGCTTGAAGGCGGTCATTCCGAAAGGCGGGTTTTACATTCCGGCGACCACACGGGAAAAGTTATTGAAGAAGCGCTTTCCGCCCGGGTAAAAAATAAAAAAAACATAAAAATTTTTGAAGATTTTATGGCAGTAAATTTAATAAAAATTGACGGTAAATGTTGCGGGGTATATGCCCTCAATTGTAGCCCCCGACTTGTAGCCCCCGACTTTAGTCGTGGGGGGGGGAGCGAAGCGAATAGTGTTGTTGAAACATTTCTGGCGGGGGTGACGATTTTAGCGACGGGCGGCGCAGGAAAGGTTTATCTTTACACATCAAATCCCGATGTGGCGACCGGCGACGGAATTGCGATGGCTTACCGCGCCGGATGCAAAGTTGCCAATCTGGAATTTATGCAGTTTCATCCGACCTGTCTTTATCATCCCGCGGCAAAATCATTTTTAATTTCCGAGGCGCTTCGCGGCGAAGGTGCCGTTCTGGTTGATTCAAAAGGCAGAAGGTTTATGAAAAAATATCATCCTCTTTCGGAACTTGCACCGAGGGATATTGTTGCGCGGGCAATTGACTCGGAATTAAAGAAATCCGGAGATGACAGTGTTTTTCTTGACATTTCTTTCAAGTCGTCCGGTTTTATCAAAAAAAGATTCCCGATGATTTACAAAAAATGTCTTTCTTATGGAATTGACATCACAAAAAAACCTATACCCGTTGTTCCAGCGGCGCATTATATTTGCGGCGGAGTGATAACGGATATTCACGGACGGACGAATGTCCCTCATCTTTACGCCGTTGGAGAAGTTGCCTGCACGGGCTTCCACGGTGCCAACCGCCTCGCTTCAAACTCGCTTCTTGAAGGTCTCGTGTTTTCTTATCAGGCCTCGCAAAAAATAAAAAAGGGACAGGTCCTTTTTTCTAAAAAGATTGAGCCATGGAAAAAAGGGCACGCAACACCTCCCGACGAGGCGATAGTTATCTCGCACAATTGGGATGAAATCCGCCGGCTGATGTGGAACTATGTCGGAATCGTCCGTTCTAACAAACGGCTTGAACGGGCGCTCGCAAGAATAGAAAATCTTAAAAAAGAAATCAACCAGTATTATTGGGATTTTATCATAACGCAGGATTTGATTGAACTGCGGAACATCGCCACCGTCTCGGAATTGATAATAAAATCCGCAATTGCCCGTCGTGAATCCAGAGGCCTTCACTATAACATTGATTGTCCCAAAAAACTTTCCAAACCGAAAGACACAATTTTATGAATTTTTAAAAAATACTTGACTTCTAAAAACAATTTAGTATACTGATTTCAGAAACAGGACACAAAGGGTGCTAAAATGAAATTACACGACTTACAAGAAAAACTGGCGCAACTTAAATATTTTACGCCGTTTGATATAAAAATGTTTGCCAAATTAACGGATGGTTCTATCCGCAAAATTATCTGGCGGTACACGAAAAAAGGCATTTTCGTTAAATTACGCAATAATTTATATATGTTCAAAAACAACGAGAAGCCGTCTTTGTGGCGTCTCGCAAACAGGATTTACGGTCCGTCATATATTTCGTTTGAAACCGCCTTGTCATATTACGGGATTATTCCCGAAACGGTTTATGCAATAACATCCGCTACTTCAAAAATTACGAGAAATTTTATCGTACTGGACAATGAGTTTGCATACAAAAAAATCAAAATCGAGGCATTCACGGGTTATAGGGCTGTAAAAATAGATAATGAAACAGTATTGGTTGCCGAGCCGGAAAAGGCGCTCGCCGATTATCTTTATTTTGTCCACTTGAAAAAATCGTCGTTAAACGAAAGATTGCGGACGAAAAAAATAAGCAAAAGCGTATTTTACACATACATAAAAATTTTTCATAATGAGTCGTTTAGTAAATGGGTCCATTCAGTAAATGTTATCTGAAAACAACTTCAAAGAACTTATAAAAAAATATCAGACCACGGAAATAAATATCCTGCGGGAGTATTTTCAGCATCTGTTTTTATCAAATCTGTATCAGTTAAAAGAATCGGAGAAACTTGCTTTCAAGGGCGGCACGGCATTAAGGGTGATTTTCAACAGCCCGCGGTTTTCCGAGGATTTAGATTTTACAGGTGCTCTTAAATCATTTCATTTAAAAAATCTGCTGGAAAAAGTATTGTCAAAAATCGAATTTGAAGGACTGAAAGTTAAAATATTAGAGTCAAAACCGACTTCCGGCGGCTTCCTCGCGATTTATGAAACCGAAATTTATTCGTTACCTATTAGAGTTGAACTGAATATTTCATTGAGACAGCGTCATCAGAAGACACTAACGAACAGCCATCTCATGACCAGTCCGTTTATACCGGCATATACAATTGTCGCTTTAGAAGACAATGTGCTTGTAAAAGAGAAAATAGCGGCATTATTGACAAGACAAAAACCGAGGGATTTTTTCGATTTGTATTTTATATTGAGGAACCGGCTTTGTGTTGATGAAGTCATTCCGTACCAAACGCGATTACTTAAAACAATTTCCAAACAAGATGAAAAGTCCTTTACAAGAGAACTTAAAATTTTTCTGCCGAAAACCCATTGGAATATATTAAACGGGTTTAATAAGAAATTAACATCCGAACTAAACCGGATTTAGTCCGGGAAAAGTGGGCAATTCCAAAACCGAAAGACACGATTTTATGATTAAAATAAAAAAAAGGACCTGTCCCCTATTTCTCTATTTCTCTAATTTGATTGGACTATTGGTATTGCTGTTGCCAGTGTAGGCATTATTTATGTCGTTGACACACAAAATTATCGGATTCAAGTTTTCGCGCCACAATATTAAATAATGAAAAAAACTATTGCAAAACATTTACCGGAAATCCTCGATTTAAGCAATAAAAATTTTAATTTTTTTTGTATATTTTTAATTTTCAGTTTTAATTTTTTATTACGATTTCCTTTTTTGAATATTCCATTAGAAAGAGACGAAGGCGAGTATGCTTACATATCGCAGATTATCGGTGAAAAAGGTATCCCTTATAAAGATGCTTTTAATCAAAAACCGCCTGGGGTTTTTTATTTGTATCGTTTAGTATTCTCAATTTTTGGAGAAAAAATATTGGCACTTCGTCTGTTTGTTGTTTTTTATAATTTTATCTCAATTTTTTTAATTTATCAAATAGGAAAAATTTTAAAAAGTGCGGATTTTGGGATAATTTCTGCTCTTATTTATGCTATTGTAAGTTCTGAGCGACGATTATTAGGATTTTCTGCAAATACAGAAATTTTTATGCTTGCTCCAATTATTGGAAGTATGTATTTCATTCTCATCTATCAAATCTTTTATATATCTACTTTTGTCTGGTTTTCTGTCAGGGATAGCGGTTCTTTTCAAGCAACCTGCTTTTTTAAACTTTATCGGTATTTTGGTATTTATTTTATATGTTGGAATACTGAATAAAGAAAAACTTTTATGGTTTTTGAAAAATTTCTTTGGTATCACAGGTGCTTTTTTAATTCCAATGCTTTTAGTTGTATTATATTTTTTTAAGGCAGATGCTTTTAATGATTTTCAATATCAGGTCTTTCAACATAATATTGGGTATATAAATTCAGAACTCACAATGGACAATTTTTTTCAGTCAATTAGATTTATTTTGCAAAGTCAATGGATATTATGGACACTTTTAGTTTTTGGAATAGTAGCAATTTTCAGACAGAACAAAACATTACAATTTAAATTACTTATCTTGTGGTTTATATTTTCTGCTATAGGGGTTAGTTTAGGAAAAAGATTTGTCCTTCACTACTTCCAGCAAATAATGCCTCCATTGGCACTTCTTGCCTGTACAGGTTTTTTCAGTTTAGTATTTTATATAAATCAAAGGAAAAAGAAACCCATATCTGCAGGCACTGCTTTTATATTGATTTTGTTTTTAATTGTTGCGGTTCCCGTGTGTGTAAATTATAAATATTTTACTTATTCCCTTCGCCAAAATATTTTTACTGTATATTCTGAAAATCCGTTTATAGAAGCAGTTACGGCGGCTAACTTTTTGAAAAAAGAAACTACCCCGAAAGATAAAATTTTTATTGTCGGTTCTGAACCGCAGATTTTATTTTATGCTAATAGACGGAGTGTTTCAAAATACATATTTTTTTATCCATTAACCGGTAATTTCTCGGATACATTATTAAAACAGAAAGAGGTTATTCTGGAAATAAATAAAGAACTTCCGAAGTTTATTGTTTATGTAAATTATGTATTATCCCTCGGGGCTGACTATTCTACACCAAAATATATCTTTGAAAAGATAGGTGAATTACTCATACAACGATACGAAATTGTAGGCATTGTCAATCCACAATATCCAGAATATATTTACACAGGTGACGCATTAGAAAAACTTATAATTTCAAAAAAAGATATTTTCAAAGATACTCAAATTTTTATTTATCGCGTTAAAACGATGAATACATAGTTTATACTTTGATGATAGGGAAGTAAGGGGACAGGTACTTTTTTCTGATTTATTCATCTGAGAATTTTGTATAATTAAACCAAAAGGGGGAATTTTTATGCCTCGCAGAAAAAGATTTACGAAAAAAGTGCTTGACAAAATTCATACTTTATGTTATACTTTCGGTAGGAAGAATAATCTTCCTAAAAAGGTTTCCTAAATCTGGAAAGGGATGGTGATGATGATGAATACGGAAAAGGTTACGGTCAGTTTGCCAAAAGTGGATTTAATCAGGATTGCGGAGTATGAGAAGGAATTAAAACTTTCGCGTAGCGGCATATTCAAAGAAGCGGTGGAGTTATGGCTTGAAGCCGTAAGAACCATAAAAATGGAAAAGCAATACAAAAAAGTTTATGCTGACAAAAAAATCGCTACCGAGGATAAAAAAATGGCTGAAAATCTATTACCGGTTGCTTTAGAAATCTGGCCGAAGTATTAAGGAGATATTTTTATGGAAAAAGGCGTTCAACCTCAAAGAGGTCAGATTTATATGCTGGATTTTGGTGAGATAAAAGGCAGAGAATTAGCGGGTGAACATCCTGCATTGGTCGTCCAGAATGACATTGGTAATAAATATGCGCCAGTAACGATTGTAATAGCAGTTCATAGCGATTATGGGAAACAAGAACTGCCGGTTTGTGTAAAAGTAAAATCAGGAATCGGCGGGCTTCGTAAGGACTCAATAATGGATGCGGGTCAGATTTTAACGATAGATAAAAAACGCTTAGGACGGTTAGTAGGGACATTGCCTTACAATGTTATGATGCAGGTTGATGAAGCATTGAAAAAAAGCCTGCAGTTAAAATAATTTTTACTCATATAATTTCAGCACCGTTTCCTTATTTCCGAAATCGTAAAATTCCCGTCGTCAGGCGTTTCGCCAACCCTTACAATGAACGTCTGCTGAGGGGGAAAAGGGAACATATACTTTTTTCTAATTTTGATTTAGCATCTAACAAAATATGTTTTCAGATAAAATTATCATCAAAGGTGCGAGGCAGCACAATCTTAAAAACATAGACATTGAAATTCCGAGGAATAAACTTGTTGTTATCACCGGGCTTTCGGGAAGCGGGAAATCGTCATTGGCTTTTGACACCATTTATGCCGAGGGACAGCGGCGGTATGTTGAGTCGCTTTCCGCTTATGCACGGCAGTTTTTAGAGCAGATGGAAAAGCCGGATGTTGACTACATTTCCGGTTTGTCGCCTGCAATTGCAATACAGCAAAAAGCGGTTTCAAAAAATCCCCGTTCCACCGTCGGAACCGTTACTGAAATTTATGATTACCTGCGTCTGTTATTTGCCCGTGTCGGCGTTCCTCACTGTCCGAAATGCAAAAAAGAAATAAAGCCGCAGTCGGCGCAGCAGATTGTTTCGGAGTTGATGAAACTTTCTGCCGGAACAAAAATAATTATTTTATCGCCGGTTATTCAGGGACGAAAAGGCGAATATCACGAACTTTTCAAAAACATTTTACAAAAGGGTTTTATCAGAGCAAAAATTGACGGCAAAATTTATGAACTTGAAAATCCGCCGAAATTAGAAAAATACAAAAAGCATGATATTTCGGTCGTTGTTGACCGGCTGGAAATTTCTCCGTCCGTTAAATCCCGTCTGTCGGAATCCGTGGAATCGGCACTTAAACTTTCAAACGGTATCATTGCTGTTGAAACTCAATCGCTTAATTGCTCAATTGCTCAATCGCTGATTTTTTCCGAGCATCATTCTTGTACAAACTGCGGAATAAGTATTCCGGAAATTTCGCCGAGGTTTTTTTCTTTTAACGCTCCCTACGGCGCCTGTCCTGAATGCAGCGGGCTTGGTAAAAAAATAGAAGTTGACGAGGATTTGGTAGTGCCGGATAAAAATCTGTCAGTTTATGACGGTGCGATTCTTCCGTGGTCAAAACCAATCACGACAAAAAGACATCGCTGGTCGGGTGCTTGGTCAAATTATTATTATTCGCTTTTGAGCGGTGTTGCCCGCCGTCACAATTTTTCGCTTAACACTCCTTTTAATAAACTTTCGCGTGAAAATCAAAAACATGTTTTATTCGGCGATACTGAATTTGAAGGCGTTATCGGTAATCTTGAAAGAAGATACAAAGAAACGGAGTCGGAATATGTCCGCGAAGAAATTTTCACAAAATTTATGCGTTCAAAAATATGCGAAAAATGCCGCGGGCATCGTCTCAAAGACGAAGTGCTTGCAGTTACCTTCAGCGGAAAAAATATCTCGGAAATTACCGGAATGTCAATAAAAGATGCGATTGAATTTTTTAAAAATGTTCAGTTGACAGAAACCGAGAAATTCATATCAAAAGAAATCACAAAAGAAATAACTGCCCGGCTTTCGTTTTTGGAAAATGTAGGACTTGACTATATCACATTGGGAAGGGAGTCGTCCACACTTGCCGGCGGCGAGGCGCAGAGGATACAGTTGGCGACACAAATCGGCTCCGGGCTGGTCGGTGTTTTGTATGTTTTGGACGAGCCGACCATCGGGCTTCACCAGAGGGATAACAGGCGGCTTTTGGATACGCTTTCAAAATTGAAAAATCTCGGCAATACTCTGCTCGTGGTTGAACACGACGAAGAAACGATTCGTTCCGCCGACTATATTATTGATTTGGGTCCCGGTGCGGGAGAGGCTGGCGGCGAGATTGTTTTCGCCGGTAAAATTGAGGATTTACTCAAAAATGAAAAATCTCTGACGGCAAAATACTTAAACGGAGAGTTGGGAATTCCCGTTCCCGAAAAATCAAAACGGGAAATTAAAAATTTTTTAGAGGTAAAAGGCGCACAACAATTCAATCTGAAAAATATAGATGTCAGAATTCCTCTGGGAAATTTTACGGCGATAACCGGCGTTTCGGGGAGCGGGAAATCAACTCTGGTCTATGAAATTTTATACAAAGCGCTGACACAAAAAATTTATAAGTCAAAAGAAATTCCCGGAGTCCACAAAGATATTTTGGGCTGGCAGAAGATTGACAAAGTTATAATAGTGGACCAATCGCCGATAGGAAGAACGCCGCGGAGCAATCCGGCGACATACACCGGCGTCTATACTCACATAAGGGATTTATTCAGCCGGCTTCCGCAATCAAAAATGAGGGGTTGGACGCCGGGCAGATTTTCATTTAACGTGAAAGGCGGCCGGTGTGAGGCGTGCGGCGGCGACGGAACGAAAAAAATAGAGATGCAATTTTTGCCGGACGTTTATGTGAAATGCGATGTCTGTAAGGGCGCCAGATTTAACGAGGAAACGCTTTCCGTAAAATATAAAAATAAAAATATCTCGGAGGTTTTGGATATGAGTGTTTCCGAGGCACTGAAATTTTTTGAAAATATTCCGCAGATAAAAAAGACACTGCTTACACTTTCCGATGTCGGGTTGGGATACATAAAATTGGGACAGTCGGCGACAACGCTTTCCGGCGGCGAGGCGCAGAGGGTAAAACTTGCTACGGAATTGGCAAAACGTGCTACCGGGGATACGCTTTACATACTGGACGAGCCGACCACCGGGCTTCATTTCGCGGATATTCATAAACTTTTGGAGGTTCTGCACCGTCTCGTTGAAGCCGGCAATACGGTTGTTGTTATTGAGCACAATTTGGATGTGATAAAAACCGCCGACTGGCTCGTTGATTTGGGACCCGACGGCGGTGACAAGGGCGGCGAGGTTGTGTATCAAGGTCCCATTAAAAATATTTTGAAAAATAAAAAATCGTATACTGCGGAGTTTCTAAAAAAAGTTAAAATTGATTGATATTTATTTATATTTTTTGTATAATAAGATTGTTGAAAAACTTCACCGCAGAGACACGGAAAACACAGAGAAAAAATTTAAAGAATTTATTTTCGCCGGTATTTTCTCTGCGCACCTCTTGGTTTTCTCTGTGGCTCTGCGGTTAAATGACTTTTTCAACCGTCTTATAATCAAAATATGTAAGCCGATATCATAAAGAATTTGCGTTTTTGGTATCGGTTTTTTCACAGGAGGATTAAAATGTCCACACCACTTGAAAAATGGGTTGAAAAACAGGCGGAACTTGCAAAACCGAAAAGAATTTACTGGTGCAACGGTTCCGATAAAGAAGCGAAAGAAATCGTTGAAGTGGGAATGCAAGAGGAAAAAATAAACGACTATCCGGTATTTACCGAGTTAAATCAGAAGACATGGCCCAATGCCTATCATCACAGAAGTCATCCTACCGATGTCGCAAGAACGGAACAGTTAACCTTTGTGTGTCATCCGGATAAAGAAACGGCCGGACCCAATAATAACTGGATGCACCCCGACGAAGCGAAGAGAAAACTCACAAAACTTTCAGACGGTTGCATGAAAGGAAGGACTATGTATGTTCTTCCTTATATGATGGGTCATCCCGATTCGCCGTATTCCAAAGCGTGCGTTCAAATAACGGATGTCAGTTATGTCGCGGTAAGTATGAGAATAATGACTCGGCTGGGAAGCAATGTCGTTAAAAAAATAGGCAACTCCGAAAATTTCGTGAAAGGGTTTCATTCCGTCGGTGATTTTGACCCGAACAAACGGTTCATCATGCATTTTCCCGATGAGCGTTTGGTCTGGAGCATCGGTTCCGGTTACGGGGGGAATGCGCTTTTAGGCAAGAAATGTTTTTCTTTGAGAATTGCTTCCTGTCTCGGACTTAAAGAGGGCTGGCTTGCCGAACATATGGTGGTAATGGGAGTTGAAGATCCGCAGGGAAAAGTAACATATATTGTTGCCGCATTTCCGTCTGCCTGCGGGAAAACCAATCTCGCGATGTTGCAATCAACCCTTCCGGGATACAAGATATGGACGCTCGGCGACGATATAGCATGGTTAAATGTCGACTCCGACGGCATCCTTCGGGCCATAAATCCCGAAACAGGATATTTCGGCGTTGCGCCCGGAACTTCATATAAGACAAATCCCAACATGATGAAAACGCTTAAGGCGGGAAAGTTTTTTCCGACGCTTTTTACAAATACCGCAATTGAACGGGACGGAAACGAACCGTGGTGGGAAGGGCTTGACGGTGCGGTGCCGGAACATATCATTGACTGGCTCGGTAACAAATGGACGCCGGAAACCGGAACTAAAGCAGCGCATCCGAACTCAAGATTCACCGTCTCAGTTTATAATTCTCCCACACTATCATCTGAGTTTGACAATCCCAAAGGCGTTCCGATATCGGCGATAATTTTCGGCGGAAAAAGAACGCAACTTGTTCCGCTTGTGGTTGAAAGTTTTAACTGGCAAAACGGCGTATTTTCGGGTGCAAGGATGGGCTCCGAAACAACCGCCGCCGCTATGGGGTTAAAAGCGGGTGTCCGCCGCGACCCGATGGCTATGCTTCCTTTCTGCGGATACAACATGGGCGATTATTTTAAGCATTGGTTGAATATGGGCAAAAAGTTAAAAAATCCGCCGAAGATATTTTCCGTCAACTGGTTCAGAACCGATGAAAACGGTTCATTTATCTGGCCCGGTTTCGGAGATAATATCAGAGTTTTGAAATGGATTATTGCCCGTGTTAATAACAATGCGAAAGCGGTTTCTACGCCCATAGGTCTTGTGCCAAATTTGGATGATTTGGATACAAGCGGCTTGAACATACCTAAAAAAAATCTGGAGAAACTGTTTGAAGTAAAAATTGCCGATTGGAAAGATGAGATAGAGGATACGGGAAAATTTTTTGAACAGTTTGGGAAAAACATACCGATTGAATTGAAAAACGAACTTGCAGAACTTTCAAAAAATCTGCCGCAGTGAATAATGGGAATAATGGGGACGGAGGTAATTAAAAGGGCAAACGTATGTTTTTAGACGGTGGCAATATTCCGAATTGAATAATAGTGTCCGTCCCAATTAACCAATTAACCATTAACCAATTAACAATTAACCGCAATTAACCAAATTATCCTCCGTCAATTGCAAAAAAATAAGATTTTCTGATATGACAAAAAAAATAATTTATTTCTGGGTTCTATTTTTCATCGCTACTTCAGTTGTGATTGCCGGAACTCTTAACGATGCGTTGCTGGAAAGTCAAAATTTCAACCATAAAAAGTCGCTAAAGATTTTGAAAAAACTGCCGCCTTCGGAAAATGTTTTGCGGCATCTCGCCTGGGCGCACTTGAAAGTCGGAAATTTTTACGAGGCGTCGGAAATCTTTTCAACGCTCAATCAAAGCGATTACGAGATTTTATTCGGGCTCGGGCTTTCCTATTTCCTTCAGGAAGATTACGAAAGTTCGGAAGCATATTTCAAAAAATGTCTGGCTGTCAACAAAAACATAGCGTCCGCGGAATATTTTTGCGGCGAGATAAAAAACATTCAGGGTTTTACTGACGATGCGGTAAAGCATTACAAAAATGTGCTGAAACTTGATTCCCATTTTGTAGACGCTCGGCTGAAACTCGCAAGGCGGTATTTTGATACAAAAAAATACGACGACTCTTTCAGGGAATGGTCTAAAATTTTAAACATTGACCCGAAATCCAAGGAAGGGCAGGCGAGCAAAGAAACGCTTCTTGCTTTGATTACTAAAAAGCCGGAGGAAATCGTTCCGCCTAAAAGAATCGCTGAGGGTACTGCGGTCGCGCCCGCTCCGCTTGCCGAAAAAATTCCTGTTCTGCGTATAGGTATATTGAAAATCGCAAAAGAAATAAATCTGTGGTCTGAAAGCGGGCTTGAAATTATTGAAGAAAACAAAGTTATATTCACAACCCCGCCCCGCGAAGTTTTTAGCGTTAACGGTTCTTCGGAAATTTTTAAGGGCAAAAAAATTGTCGTGAAGCCGAAATCAAACAAGCCCGACCACAGCACGATAATTATACGGGATGTAAAATACGCGGAGGGGTTTCCGTGGGCGGGGATTGCCGATATGGAATACCGCGGCTATTTTGAAATTGTAAAAAGCCCTCCGGGTTTTTCACTTATAAACATTGTTAATCTGGAAGAATATCTTTATTCGGTTTTGCCGTCGGAAATGACTTCCTGGTGGCCCGAAGAGGCGCTTAAAACTCAGGCGGTTGTCGCCAGAAGCGAGGCGCTTTACAGAAAAAACATCTCGCGCCCGCACGGAAAAGACAATTTTGACTTATGTTCCGAGCAGCACTGTCAGGTTTACAGCGGCGTAAAGCAGGAAACGGACTCGGCGAAAAAAGCGGTTAACTCAACCCGCGGCGAGATTTTGGAATATAACGGAAAACCCGCCCACACGCTTTATTCATCAAACTGCTCGGGACACACGCAGTCGTCAAAAGAATTAAAAAATTGGAGCGATGTTCCGTACTGGCAGGGTGTCCCGTGCGGAGATATCCTTCCGCCGGTAAATTCCGCAGAACTTGACAGATGGCTTAAACATCCGCCGGATATTTTTTGTGCACCCTCAAAATACACATACTATGCCGAAAGCAGATGGATGCGAGTTGTTGAACAGAAAGATTTGGCGGACTGGCTGAACAGAAACTACAAACTTGGCGGAATCAAAAAGATAATTCCTCTAAAAAGGTCGCCGTCCGGGCATATAAATCATATCAGGGTTGAGGGAACGAAGGGAAACGCCGACATTGAAAAAGAAAATCTTATCCGCGGTCTGACTTTCGGTCGTTTGCGTTCAACTAATTTTATCGTTGAATGTTACGGGAAATCAGGCGGGCTTCCGAAGTATTTTATTTTTTGGGGTGCCGGATGGGGACATGCCGTCGGGCTTTGTCAGTCGGGTGCCGCCGGCATGGCAGAAAAAAAATACGCTTATCCCGATATATTGAAAAAATATTACAAGGATACCTATCTTAAAAAAATGGATTATTAAAACCGATTTTCCTTGACAAAATCACAAAAATTATTTATAATAAATATAATGAGAAATTTTATATCAGGGGGTGTTTTATGAACAGATGGTTTTACCTTTTACCTTTTACCTTTTACCTTTTACCTGCATTTACCGGTTGTGCCAAGAAAAAAATTGTGAAACCGCCGGAACCGATTCAGCAGGTGATTGAAAAGTCAGTTGAGGAGCCGTCTTTAAGAGGAAAAGAATACAAAAAAGTCGCTCAACTTGAAACGGTTTATTTTGATTATGACGATGCGACCTTACACGCTGATGCGAGAAATATTTTAGCAAAAAACGCAAAGTGGCTTAAAGAAAACAAGGATGTGGAAATTATTGTTGAAGGCCATTGCGACGAGAGAGGAACAACGGATTACAATATTGCATTGGGAGACCGCCGTGCAAAATCGGTAAGAAGTTATCTGATGAAACTCGGCATAAAAGGAAACCGCATGGCAACTATATCATATGGCGAGGAAAGACCGGTTGATATTGGACATGACGAATCCACATGGGCGAAGAACCGCCGCGGCGAAATGCTCGGCAGAATTCCGGAAGATAAAAAAGTGGTTAAGTGATTAGGTGATTAAGTGATTAAGCAATTAAGAAATTTTTTAATCTTTTACCTTCTACCTTTTACCTTCTACCTGTTTCTAAGCGGCTGCGTTGCTATGCAGAAGGATGTTGTAAATCTTCAAGATGATATAGTAAAACTTCAGAACCAACTTTCCGAAATGCAGAAAAATCAGGCGGACTTATCCGTTCAGATGGAAGACCTCAACGCCAATATAAAAACATTAAATTCAAAAATAGAGGAGACCAACGAGCGGTTTGTGATTTTCGGACAGAAACTTGAAGACACGAATGTTGATTTTACGAATAAACTCTCGCTGTTATCCGAAAAAGTTACTAAAAAAATAGAGGAGACAAAACCGACTCCGACCCAGATTTACGGCGCCGCCTATACCGATTATACTATGAAAAATTATGATTTGGCAATAGCGGGATTTCAGGAGTATATTCAGCAGTATCCGTCGGGGACGCTTGTTCCAAATGCACAGTTTTGGATAGGCATATCTTTTTACGATAAGGGTGATTTGGAAAAAGCGGTTGAAAACTTTGACAAACTTATTGCAAATTTCCCAAAATCGGAAAAAATACCTTCGGCAAAACTGAAAAAGGCAATTTCACTTCTGAAACTTAAAAAAGAAACGGAAGCGATTGCGGTATTTGAAAATATCATTAAAAATCACCCGAAAACTTCCGAAGCCAGGCAGTCAGAAAATTATCTTTCCCCTCTCAAAAAACCTCAATGACGGATATAAAACTCGGTTTTATTATTTCAATATCAGTCCATTTTTTGTTTTTTTTATTTTTGTCGCTTGGTTCAAAATCCTCGTCAAAAATTTATTATATTCCTATACAGGTCATCGGCGGCAGTTACGGCGGCGGTGGAACTGGTGGTGGCGGCGAAGCAGGCGGTAGTGGCGAAACTGCCGGCGGTATTTCCGCGGAAAAAATATCGGAAACAAAAAAAGCAGGGGATATTGTAAAGTCCGGTGATATTGTAGCAAGTAAGTTTGTTTCAAAAAAGTCAAAAATAGATAAAAAGGATGTCTTAAAGTGGGAGAAAGAAACAGGAAAAGGCATCGGTACGGGTTCGGGAAGCGGCACCGGCGGCGGGAGCGGCACCGGAACAGGTATAGGCATTGATGCCGGTAATTTTCCGTATATGGGGTATGTCAACATTTTAAGAAACAAGGTCGCCCAGAACTGGAATCCGGAACCGTATCCGTCAAGCAGCCCCAAAAAGGTCTTGGTATATTTTAAGATATTAAAAGACGGCGTCGTTGCAAACCTGACGGTAAAAGAATCTGCCGGCGTTTCATTTATAGACAGGTCGGCAATAAGGGCGATTACTAATTCCGCACCGTTTCCGCCGTTACCTGCCGGTTATGCCGACGATTATCTTGGCGTTTATTTTATGTTTGAACTTTCGGGAAGTTAAAAGCAATGCAAAATTCAAAATTAAAAATTAAAAATTACGGTTTGTTTTTTATATCCATTTTATATTTTTCATTTTTCATTTTTAATTGCCTTTCTGGTGCCGATATTTTTTTGCAACTTAAATCAGGCGGACGAAAAACAAACATTTTTATTTATCCCACGGATAATTCAAGACATTCTGCGGATATTCGGAAAATTGTTTCAGAAGACCTTATATATTCCGGAATTTTTAATTTAATTTCTCTGCCGTCGGGACAATTATTTGCAACAAAATTTGATTTTCAGAAAAGTGACCGTGATATCGCCGTTGCAAACGGGATAGATACCGTAGTGAAATTTGAATCAAAAACAAGCAAAAACAAAATTACGCTTTCCGGTAACTTATGGGATGCCGCCTCCGCTAAAAAAATTTTTGATAAAGAATATAAATATCCCGAGCATGAAATAAGAAAACTTGCCCATAATTTTTCCGAGGATATAATAAAATCGCTTACCGGACAGAAGATAAGTTTTTCCTCTAAAATCGCATTTTCAAATACTATGTCGGGTAATAAAGAAATATGGTGCGTTGATTACGACGGCAAAAATCTTATGCGGCTTACATATAATAACTCAATTTCCGTTTTACCGAAATTCTCTTCCGACGGGAAATATATCTATTACACCACATACAAAGACGGCAATCCGGATATATTCAGGTATGATTTTGAAAAAAACCGCTCCGTTTCATTCATTACATATCAGGGATTGAACATTACCGGTTCCGCTTCTCCCGACGGTGAGTATCTTATAGCGACGCTTTCAAAAGACGGCGACTCGGAACTTTATCTTTTTACTACGGATGGAAAAATTGCGAGACGGCTTACCTATTCAAGAGGGGTGGATACCGCTGCATCTTTTTCGCCCAACTCACACGAATTTGTTTTCGTTTCCGACCGAGGCGGAAATCCGCAGTTGTATATTATGGATATAGAGGGTTCAAATTTAAGAAAAATTACGCATAGCGGATATAATGATTCGCCATGCTGGTCTCCCGTCGGCGGTGCGATTGCGTTTACAAAAAGAACCGGTTCGCGTTTTGATATTTACGTTATGGACGTAAGCACAAACAAGGAATATCAACTGACAAAAAATTCCGGTTCAAATGAAAACCCGTCATTTTCCACCGACGGTCGGCGTATAATTTTTTCTTCCAACAGAACCGGTAGATACGAACTTTTCAGCATGTACGCCGACGGCACCGAGCAGAAACCGATTAGTTCTATCGCAAAGGAATCCACAAATCCCGTTTGGTCTCCTTGACATTTTTTTTATTTCGTGGTATAATTTTTCATTATGAGAAAAACTTTTCTTATTCTGCTTACCGTTTTTCAAATATCAGTTGTTTCAGCCGTGTTCGCCAAACCGTATATTGAAGAATTATATGACAGCGGGGTGAAACAGTTCCAGGGAGGCGATTATAAAGCCGCTTTGGAGTCATTTAATGCCGTTATTTCCACCGCGACAAAAAAGAATAAAGAAATTCTTAAGAAGTCATATCTTTATAAAGCGAACACCCTGTCTGAACTTCTGCAACTTGACGAAGCACTTAAAGAATATGTCCGTATAACAGAAAAATTTCCAAATACAAACGAATCCTTGCGTGCGCGACTCGGTATCGGACTTGTTTATTATAAAAAAAACAGTTACGAAAAAGCCCGTCAGTATCTTTTGAATTTTGTAAAACGGTTTCCCGGCACAAAAATAACCGACGATGCTCAATACTGGCTCGGGATGCTTCACTTCAAGAATAAAAATTTTAAAAAAGCCGCAGTTTCTTTTACAGCGCTTGTCCAGAATTATCCGAAATCCGATTATGCCGCCGAAGGGTGGCTTCGTCTCGGCGACAGTTATTTCAATCTTAAAAAATACAAGCAGGCGAGAAATTCGTACAGAAAAATTCTAATAAAATATCCTTCATCACCGCAAGCAGAGTTTGCGCTTTATTCCGTCGGTCGCGTATATGAATCGGAAGGTGCGATTTTTGATGCTATTTCGGTGTATGTTCAATTTGCAGAAAAATATCCGACATCCCAATTCTCGCCGGAAATTACCTATCAAGTTGCGGAATATTTTTATAAAAAAAAGGACTATGGTAAAGCCGCAAAATATTTTGAACAAATTATATCTAATTTTCCCGAGCATAATCTTGCGGAATCGGCAAGTTTCATACGGGCAAAAATTTATTATAGGACCGGCGCCTGCTCCGAAGCGATAGATTCGCTTAAAAAATTTATTGAAGGGTATCCGTTGTCAAAAAACTATGCCGAAGCGTTGCTTTACATATCTAACTGCTATCTTGAAGCATCCGATTACAATAAGGCGATAGAAAATTACGAAACGGGTTTCAAACTTGAAAGCGCCGACCCCGAGATTTTTGCAATGATGAAATATAACTGCGGCATTGCTTACGAAAAAATCGGCAATACGCTTGATGCGGAGAAATGCTACAGCGAGATACTTTACAGGTATCCGAAATCACTTGCTGCCGCCGGAATGTATCTCAGGCGGGGAGATGAATTTGAAAGGAGCGGCGATTATTTTGCTGCGATTGAGAACTATGAACTTGCCGCAACTCTTTCTAAAAATAAGGGAATCGGCAGGACCGAGAGCATTAACGGATTGTTAAGCACAGCGGATGAGGATATGGGAGCCGTTGCGCAGAAAAAAGCGGCGGATTGTTATTTCATGCAGAAAAAATACAAGGAAGCGGCGCGGGAATATCTGAAAGTGGTTTATCTCTTCAGCGATTCGCAATATGTGCCGGAATCCCATTATATGTCCGCCCGTTCATCGGAAGAAATAGGATTTATTAAAGACGCAAAGCAAAATTATGAAATTGTGAAAAAAAGATACAGTGATACCGAGTGGGCTAAAAAAGCCCAGGAGCGTCTTGATAAAATAAAATGAAAAAAAATATTTTAATTAAAAATGCAAAACTTGTTGTTCAGATGGACAATAAGAGAACAAAAATCGCCGGCGGAAATATTTTCATAGAAGATAATGAAATAAAATTCGTCGGCAAGAAGTTGCCGTCGGACATCGGACATCGGACATCGGACTGTCTTACCATTGACGCCTCAAAATGTATTGTGCTTCCCGGTTTCGTCAATACCCATCATCATCTTTATCAAACGCTTTACAGAAATATACGGGAAGTCCAGGACGCCGAGCTTTTTGATTGGCTGACATATCTTTATACCGTCTGGCGAAATATCACGCCGGATGCCGTTTATACATCGGCAATGGTTGGCTTGGGTGAACTTTTATTGACCGGTTGCACTACATCCACAGACCAGTTTTATGTTTTTCCGAAAAATCAGCCGAAGGATTTGTTGGATTTTGAAATTAAAGCGGCAAAGGATATCGGGATTAGATTTCATCCTACCCGCGGTTCTATGTCGCGGGGTCAATCAAAAGGCGGGCTTCCGCCGGATGATGTGGTTCAGACGGAAAACGAGATAATGAAGGACTCCGAACGGGTAATAAAAAAATATCATAATCCTGAAAAATTCTCAATGTGCCGTATAGCATTGTCACCCTGCTCGCCGTTTTCGGTTACAACGGAGTTATTAAAAGAAACGGTGAATTTCGCCCGACGGAAAAAAGTGAGATGCCACACGCATCTTGCTGAAACGATTGACGAGGAAAAATTCTGTCTGAACGAACATAACTTAAAACCGCTCGCTTATATGGAAAAGGTCGGCTGGCTGGGTGACGATGTGTGGTTTGCTCACTGCATCCATCTTAACGACGATGAAATATCGCTGCTCGGGAAAACGAAAACCGGAGTCGCCCACTGTCCCGTTTCAAATCTGCGGTTGGGAAGCGGTATCGCTCCCGTCAGAAAAATGATTGAAAGCGGAGTTCCCGTTTCACTTGCAGTTGACGGTTCCGCATCAAATGATTCTTCAAATATGCTCCGGGAATTAAAAACATGTCTTTTGGTTCATCGTCTGAAATCAGGCGTAAAATCAATGCCGGCGGAGGATGTTTTATGGCTCGCTACCCGCGGCGGTGCGGAAATTCTGGGACGGGATGACATCGGCTCTATTGAAGTCGGCAAAGCAGCGGATATTGTTTTATTTGACGTTGAAAAAATAGGATATGCCGGCGGTGTTCATGATGTCCTTGCATCTTTACTTTTTTGCGGCGATTCCGATATTGTTGACACGACCATCGTTAACGGTAAAGTAGTAGTTAAAAACGGAAAACTGGTAAATACCGACGAACAAAAACTTTACGAAAAAGCGAATAAAATAGCAAAAAAAATGGTGGGGTAACAGGAGGCAATATGGAACTAAAATCGGGAAGTGGGAAGTGGGAAGTGGGAAATGGTTTAATGATTTTGCTATTCACTGCTTACTACTTACTACTCGCTACTCCCTGCCTTTATGCCGAAGTGAAAAAGGACGCCACAACCAAAGTGTCGCCTAAGTATGAAGAAAAAAAATCTACGGTGACGGTATCTGAGGTCAAAAAATCAGCGGAACCCGTTAAAACCGAAAAACCAAAAATTGATAAAAGGACAAATGTCCAGAAATTAAAAGATGAGAATTGGCTTATAAGAAGAAACGCCGCAATTTCCCTCGGCACCGAAAGAAATAAAAATGCGGTGTTGCCTTTAATTGCTCTCTTAAAAGACCAAAATACAGAGGTCCGCCGGTGCGCCGCTGTTTCATTGGGTGAAATCGGCGATAAACGGGCAGTCCCGCATTTAATAAAATCGCTTAGTGATTCCGACGGAGGAATGCTCATTGACAGTGCAAATTCAATTGCAAAATTTAAGGACGAAACATCAATTCCCGCACTAAAAAAACTTCTTGCTGACGGCCGGCCGGTCGTAAGAATTACTGCACTGAAATCACTGATGGTTTTTTCCGCTCGACCGGATGTACAATCAATTATAGTTGAGCGTCTTAACGACGAAGCCGAAGGCGTCCGTCTTACTGCGATTCAATCGGTATCTTCGCTGAAACTCAAATCAGCCGTTGCGAATTTAATAAAAAATCTTAAGGATGTTAATCCGCAGGTTCGGGCAGAATCCGCAAAAGTGCTCGGCGAGTTAGGGGATAAATCTGCAATTGAGCCGCTTAAAAAAGCGGGTATGGTTGAAGATGAAAATACGGAAGTTATAGACGCAGTCAAACAGGCGATAGAAAAATTAGAAAAGAACAAAAAACCGCTTGCAAAATAGTATTTTTTTTTCTAAAATAACAAATTATGAGATTTAGCACTGTTGGTAAAAATTTTCTGCGTACCGACGGATTTGAAAAAGTGACCGGCGAAGCGCAGTTCACTCCGGATTTCAAATTTGCGGGGCTTCTTGCCGCAAAAATTATCCGTTCGCCGCATGCCCACGCCCTGCTCAAAAAAATAGATATTTCCGCTGCGGAAAAAATCGCGGGCGTAAAAAAAATAGTTACGGGATACGGATGTAATAAAAGGATTGAACTAATTACGGGCGACCAGCCGCCCATTGCGGTGGAAAAAGTAAGATTTGTCGGCGAGCCGGTAGCGGCGGTTATCGCAGAAGACGAAGAGATTGCCGCTTATGCCTCCTCGCTTGTCAAAATTGAATACGAGCCGTTGCCTGCCGTTTTTGACGTTTACGATGCGCTCAAAAAAGATGCGCCGCTCGTGCATCCCGACGTCGGTACAAATATTTTTCATCACTACAAATTAAAAAAAGGGACAGTAGAAAAAGGATTTCAGACCTGCGACCTTATTTTAGAAAATGATTTTTCAATTCCCCATATAAGTCATACGCAATTAGAGACCCATTCCTGCGTTGCCCTGTGGAAAAAAGAGGGTTTTATAGAAATGACGTCGTCCACCCAATCCCCGTTTGTCATCAGGGAAGTACTTTCCAAAATGTTTAATCTTCCCCATAGCAAAATCCGGGTGCATGTTCCTTATGTGGGCGGAGGTTTCGGAGGCAAATCGGATGTAACCATAGAACCTCTCGTTGCGTATATTTCACAATTCGTTCCCGGCTTTCCCGTCCGTCTGGTTTTATCGCGAGAAGAAGCATTTTGCGGCTCGCTGTTGGGCAGAGGGATGAAAGGGAAAATAAAAACGGGCGTGAAAAAAGACGGAAAAATAGTTGCGGTTGAGATACAGATGTATTTCAATTCAGGTGCATATGCGGATTACTGCCTGCCCGTCGTCTGCGGCGGCGGTCAGAATGCCTGCGGGCCATATATGATTGACAATATCAAAGTTAACGCTTACGGCGTCTACACCAACCTGCCTTTCGTCGGTGCATTCCGCGGGTACGGTCATCCGGAAGGAAACTGGCTCACCGAGCGGCAACTTGATATCATCGCAAAAAAACTTGGAATAGATCCAGTTCAGATTCGTCTTAAAAATTGCTGGAAGCCGGGCGGAACAAACCAGATAGGGCAGATTATAAAAAAGCACAACGGCCGGCTGGACATCTGTATAAAAAAAGCTGCGGATGCAATTGAATGGGATAAAGACAGAAAAGTTGTCAGAGGAAATAAAATCATCGCGAAAGGACTTGCCTGTTTTATGAAGTCGCCTGTTATGACAACCAATGCCGCCTCTTGTGCGCTGGTAAAATTTGCGCCGGACGGTTCAATCAATCTTTCAATGGGAACTATTGACTACGGGCAGGGTGCGTTAACGGCGCTCAGCCAGATTTGTGCGGAAAGGATTCAACTGCCTTTTGA
>DHFT01000017.1 GCA_002402375.1 Elusimicrobia bacterium UBA4817
CCCAGTTTTTGGGGGTGGGGTCAATACGGCGGGAAATATACTGTTATACCATGCGATTGTGGTTTATCCGTTCCTTTTATTCTATACAAAACTGCACTGTCAATAGCGGTCATACAATTGTATGCTTGTTGTTGAGTCCAAGAATCGGTTGATTTGTCCATCAGTAGTTTAGAAAAATCGTAAATGTCAAATGCATAAGTGCTCTCATCTCCTTCTCCACCTTTACCATAATTTTCTGTGTTTTTATTTACCTCTGCTATTTTAAGCCAGTCGGTACGAGTACCTATTGCACCTTCTCCAGATAAAAGTTGTTTCATTGCAGAAGCAAGTCCGTTAAGTGCCGTTTCAACCTGTGCAACTTTTTCTAAATCAATTACGGAAAGGGTGATTCCTAATCCTTGATTTTTTCTATCTTCTTCAGTTGCTTGGTCAAAAGATGATTTGTAAGAATCGGCGATTTTTCTTCCTAAATCCTGTGGTGTTGTATTAAGATTGTTTTTGAGATAAGTCAAAATCTGGTCATACTGCCAGCCGAAACCCGGTTCTATTTCTTCAGAAGCGACATAAATTTTCCCGTATTGTTTCATTATATGAAGCGTCTGTATATCTGCCTGAAGACAGGCATCAAAACCGATTAAGTCAAATTTGTTTATTCCAGTTTTTTGTGTCGCTTCAAGCATCGCAGAATCAATATCTTCAAGTGAAAGAATAGCATCGTCACTTGTTGTTTCATCAGTCCCAAATCCAGTCCAAGCAGCACCATGGTCGCCAAATATCAAAACATATTTATCTGCGGGATAGTTTGTAACAGCCCACTGAATAAATCCCGAAAGTGTTGCCGAGGACGCCATATCCACTTCGCCTAAATCCGCTTTTTCTTCAAGCGAACCCTGTCTCATATAAAATCTTTTTGCCGTTGTCCAGTTGGGAATATTTAATACAGCCTCGTTGGAATAATTTTCATTTGGCTTGTGGTTATCCGTTTCTCCTTTCGGATGTCTGTCAAACTGAACAACAACATTTAGATTTGATGTAGAACCAACCTGTGCCATTTCTTTCAAATCCTCAAGAGCACAACCTTCCAAATCGTTATCATAAGACATAAAACTCATAACCGTCCATTTTTTGGAAAAACTGGAAGTTGGTCCCGTCATTTCAATTGTTGCAGGTGTACCAATCGCTGGAAGGCTAGTTGTATCAAAAGCACTGAAATAATAAGTATAACTTGCCGTCGGCAACACAACCGCATATTCATAAACTCTGCCTACTGAAAAGGTATTGCTATCAACCGCAACCATTGTAAAAGGATTTGTTGAAATTGCTATTCCATCTTTCTCTATATGTAATTTTGGATAACCAGTTTTCGGAGCATTGTTATCACTATCAGTATATTTTATTCTGAAATAGTATGTTGTATTCGCATCACCTGTTTCCGGGTCAAGCCCATCAGAGACATAATTTCCTGCTCCAAGCCATGATAAAACAGGATTGTGCATTGTTTCTTCATATACTTTCTTTTCAATTTTTTCATCTAACTTTTGCGATTGTTTTTTAATCGCGTTTGTTATTCCGAAATTAAATCCTGCATCCGTTTTTACCGATAAAACCGACAACATAAAAATCGCTAAAATTATTTTTTTCATTATTTCGCCTCCGGTTTCAAACATTTTATTTCCCCTTTATTTTATACACTTCCGAGTTCTGTGTTTCATTACTTGTATCTTGAGAAGTTTCCGAAGTTTCTGAATCAGTTCCGGACAACATTTTTTTACATCTTTCAATTCTATCAAGTGATTCTTTATGATTGGAATCGTATTTCAAAACCTCATTGAACTCATTTATCGCCCATTCATATTTGCCCATCTGCATATATTTGGTGCCTTTGTTGAAATATTTAGACATCAACACTTTTTTTTCGTCCTTATTCATTTGTGACATATCTTTTTTACCCGTAGGAATTTTGGTTGTTTTTTCTTTATTTCCCGTGCCAAAATAATAATTCACGCCTGCATTAAAAACCCACTGAACGCCGCTGGAAGAAATATCCCTACTGGTATCCATAAGCCCGACAAACATCGGACCGATATCCAAATTCAGTGTTAAATTTTTTGCAATAAAATACTCGCTGCCTATAAAACAACCGAAGGCATAACCCTCGCCGTTACCGGATTCAACCCAAGATGATTGAAACAAAACATAGTCGGCTTCGCCTGAAACATAAAAAACGGCTTTATCCTCGGGATTGAAATAATGATTGAGCCGCAGACCGCCGACCAAAACATCCGGGTCATATGCGCCTCTTGTCTCAATAGATGTTTTTGACGTAATACCGTATTTCAAAGAAAAATACGGATACCCTACGCCGATGCCAAAGGTCTTATTAAGGTCATCTGCATAACAAAAATATTGTGAGAGCAAAATTAAAACACAGAAAACTTTTCGCATACTCCACCCCCTAATATAGCCATTTTTTACTGAATTTATTATAGTAATAATAACTCTTTTTGTCAATAATAAAATAAACTCTTTTGGTTTATTATATTTCGGCTGGACTTTTGCTATTATGATTAGGGGTTTTTATGGAAAATGAACTGATAAAGCGAATAGGCAGACAGATAAAAGAAGCACGAATGCGACAAAAAATGACTCAGGAGGAACTTGCGGAGGAAACGGAAATTTCTACGAGTTTTCTGGGAATGATTGAAAGAGGGCAGAGAATTCCCAGTTTAATGACTATTTCCAAAATCTGCAATTCACTGAACATATCTGTTGATGAACTACTGGGATTAAAACCTGAAATACTGAAGGAAAGAAAAACAAAATACTCCGCGGGGAATAAAGATGTTATGTTGGAAAAAGTAATCCGACTGCTCAAAAACAAAAAAGATGACGATAAAGAACTCGCCTTAAAAATCCTTAAAAAACTATTTCGCTGATTATTTATGTTCCGTTTTGCCGTGAATAATTTCTATCGCGTGAGGGATTGACGGCAGAATAATTTTCAGGTTTTCCCGGACTGCTTTTTCGGCGCCGGGAAGATTGATGATGAGCGTTTTCTTTCTTAATCCGGAAATTCCCCGCGATAAAATGGAATGTTTCGCATCCTTAAAACTTGTCAGACGCATTATTTCGGAAAAGCCCGGAACATATCTGTCAATGACTTCTTCCGTTGCTTCCGGCGTAACATCACGCGGGGCAAGACCGGTACCGCCGGTCGTAAAAATCAAATCCAGTTTCAGTTTGTCTGACCAGTTTATCAGTTTTTCGGATATAATATTTCGCTCATCGGGAACAATTTCGTATTTTATAACTTCTCCGCCGATTTCTTTCACAATTTCCTTAATTGCATCGCCGGAAGTGTCAATCCTTTCGCCCTTTGAACCCTTGTCGCTGCATGTAAGAATTCCGATTTTAATCATTTTTCTTTTTCGACCCGCTCTCAATAGTATCTCCGATTTTTATTTCACCGCCGTTCAGCACTTTTGCAAAAATACCCTGTTTCGGCATTATACAATCACCAACGGCTTTTCTTATCGCACATCCGGAATGACACTCTTTTCCGATTTGAGTAATTTCCAAAATTGACTTCGGACTTCGGACTTCGGACTTCGGACTAAATATTTTTATTTTATCTCCTACTTTTGCTTTATTCCAGTCAATTCCGTCGGTTGTAATGTTTTCCGCAAAATCCCCATAATTGATTTTTATCTTTTTTGATTTCTTTTTCAGCCAATTTTCAACCGCATCCCAGCCGATAAAACTGACTTGTCTGCCCGAGCCAGAATGCGCATCACCGACAATACCAAAATTTTCTTTTACACACGCCATTTTAACCGGTTTTTTTACAGTTCCTTTTTTTTCGCTGATATTTATTGAAATTACCTTCCCTTTTATCGTTTCCATATTCCGGATTTTCCTCCGCGCTTTTCAAGAAGCCGAATGTCTGTTATCTCAGCCGACCTGTCAACCGCTTTGACCATATCGTAAATAGTAAGCCCGGTGACAGCAACCATCGTCAGAGCCTCCATTTCACATCCTGTCGTATCAAATACTTTGACTTCAGAAATTATTTTAATGCCATCTTTCAGAAATGAAAATTTTACATCGCTATACGTAATTTTGAGCGGATGGGTAAGCGGGATCAAACTGCTTGTGCTTTTTGCCGACATTATTGCTGCCAGTTTCGCCGTAGTAAAAACGTCTCCTTTTTTTATTTCGCTTTTTTTGATTTTTTCAACCGTTTCCGACGACATTTTTACAGTTGCTTCCGCTTTTGCATACCTTAAAGTCGCCTGCTTTTGAGAAACATCTACCATCCGTGCTTTTCCCTTTTTATCAAGATGCGAAAAATTTTTCATTTATTTTATTACCTCCACTCATCGCAAGTGAGCAAGAAATTTTTGAAGAGCCTCAATTTGCGACCTATACCCTACAGGAGCAAATTGCAGAACGAGTTCTGACGAGTGTCTCAAAAAAATTTGCTTGCGAGCGATTTTTATCCCCCGATACCAACCATACTTTTTACTGCCATACAATCCCGCGGATTTTCAAAAGTATGTTTTTCCGGTTTGTTTTTCACCGCTTCAAAAAAAAGATTTTTTATTTCTTCATCGGAGGCACAATTACGAACCGCTTTTTTCACATCAACGAAATCTAACGAACTTAAACAAGGCAGCAATTTACCGTCGGAAGTAAGCCGCAGACGATTACACTTTCGGCAAAACGGAAAAGTCAACGCCGAGATAAATCCTATCGTCGCACCGTTCATTTTATAGTGCCTGCCGGGGCCAAAGCCCTCAACATCCGTCGGAATTAAATTATATTTCATCTTACAACTTTTTTCAAGAGCAACTAGTTGATTTGTTCTATACCCGGCAAACGGAAGATGTTCTATAAATCTTACTACCAACCCGTTTGTTTTGGCAAATTCAATAAAAGTTTTTATATCCTCTTCGGACGTGTCCGGCAGGACAACGGCATTTATTTTGAGCGGTTCAAAACCGAGGGCTTTTGCTTTTACAATTCCGTTTATAACTTTTTTAAGAACACCGCCGCGGGTAATTTCAGAAAACTTTTTTTCCGATAATGTATCCAAACTTACATTTATTCTTTTGACACCTGCTTTTTTCAAATCATCTGCGAAATCGCCAAGCAGTATCCCGTTTGTGGTAACCGAAAAATCAACTTTTCTATGAGACAATTCGGAAAGAAATCCTATAATTCCTTTTCGGACAAGCGGTTCGCCGCCGGTTACGCGGATTTTTTTTATTCCGAGAGTGATTGCAACATCAACAATTTTCAGAATTTCTTCATAACGGAGAATTTCACTGTGCGGTATGGTTTCAACGCCTTTTTCGGGCATACAATAAACGCACCGCAAATTACACCTGTCCGTAACCGAAATCCGAAGGTAATCAATAGTTCTCCCGAATTTGTCTATGAGTTTCATATAAGATTGATGATTTTTCTATAATCTGATTTTTTGTTAAGAAAAAAGGCGAACAGAAAAATCCGCCGCCTTTTTTGTTGAGCAATATATTACTTCGCCGGTGTTTCAGGAGCCATCGGCGCTGCGGGAGTTTCGGGTGCCGCAGGCGCTTCTGCTTTTTTACAGCCGGATATTACTACTGTTGCCAGAAGAAGAACCAAAATCATTTTTTTCATTTTATCTCACCTCCTTTTACTGGTTATTTTACAAAAAAAATAAAAAATATCAACAAAAATAAACATAACGCCACAAAAAAACATGTAGCGGTAATGCCGAACAAAGGAATAAAAATTAAACTTACCAAAACGGAACCGATAAGTGCCCCTAACAAATCCAAAGCGTAAAATTTCCCGATTCTGTTTTCAGTCACTGCAAGCGGAAAAATAAATCCTATAAAAAAACCTGCTATGGAAACAAATAAATAAAAAAGATATTCGGATACAAATAATTTATTTATTGATATAAACGTTAAAATCAGAGAAAAAAGAGCCATGCAAATTATTGTTAGTTTAACTGTATTTATAGTTTTCTCTAAAAACCTTTTTGACAGAAAACTCCCGACGCCTATCCCTAAAAGATTAACCGCTAACAGGACTCCGATTTTCTGATATACGTATCCATATACCGACTGAAAAGCAAAAATTATTGCCAGCGCCAATACCATAGAAGCGCAACTGACTACGACAACAACCGACTCGTAAAGGCGTTTTTTTATCCTTACAAATAATAAAACTATGAAAAAATATAATGAAATCATGGAAACAAATATAGTGTTTGCGGCTGAATATATATCTGTTTTTGAAAATAATTTTAGCGAAGCATCACCAAAAAAAGAAAGCCACAATTTTAACCCGTATAAATAACTTACCGGACGAAAATCTGTATTATACGAAACCTCTTTTTGTTTTTCATTCACCCATTGCTCAAGGTTTTCCAATCTGTCATATCTTAAAATATAATCAATATAAAAACGGGTCAGATATTTTAACTCAATGTTTTTTCCGGCAATTTTTCTTTTTATCATCTCGGAGGTTATGTTATGTTTCTCCGATGAACAGATAAAATAGTTATTTGATGCGGGGATAACCTCGCAATAACTAAAAACACTTTTTACCGTCTTAAAAACAGAAGCGGTTAGTTCTTTTTGCTCATCCGACATATAATTTTCCGACGATAAAAGCGGAAAAATAAAAAGTCCTTTTTCCGATAAAATATTTTTTACTTCCAAAAAAAACTCTTTTGTGAAATATCTGTTGGCAAGACCGGTTAAAGGCGGAGAAGCATCCAGAATAACACAATCGTATTTATCCGTCGTTCTTTTTATAAAAAATCTGCCGTCTGCTGAAATAACTTTTACTCTTGAATTTCCCAACAAACTCCTTATCCTGTCATCGGCGTATTTTTTCAACAATTCAACAAGGACGGAATTCTGCTCCACATAAACAATTTTTTTAACGGGATATTTCGATATTTCTCTTATATCATTCAAGCCGCCGCCTAATAATAAGATATTTTTATATTCGTAAGATAATAAAAGCGGGATGTGGGTTATTTCTTCGTCTTTGGCGGATGAAACGGTTGAATAAACTTTGTTTGAATTTTCGTAAAAATCAATCGCGTCCTCATTTTTTAAAACAGTGATTTTGCCGTAAATAGAGTCCTTTGTTTCAAGGACATTGAACGGCTTCCATTGATGTGATATTAAAAATTTTTCTAAACTGTCTGATTTATAAAATAGCGGAACAATCAAAATCAAAAATAATAAATATCTTTTTGAGAAATAAACTGAAAGCGAAATAAAAATCAAAGCAGAAAAAATCAAACTTATCAGAAGCGGGCTAAAATACCTAACCAACAAAATACTTGTCAAAAAACCGCCGAAAACGCATCCTGCTATTTCAACGGCGTATAATCTGCTGATTGGCAAAACAACAGACCTTCCGGAAAGATTTAACATATTCACACAATAAACAAACCACAATCCGAAAATTAGGCAAACCAAAAAAACAGCAAAAAAAGAAAATGAAAACGCAGAGAGCAATCCGAGCATTTCGGTAGGGGTTTTCTGAAAAAATCTTCTTAAAAATCCGACTAAAAATATATTTGCAGGAATAATAAATGCGGAAGAAAAAACCAAGTATTCAAAAATTTTTTTTATGTTTCCGATTCTCTTCACAAAAATTTCGCCTATATAAGAAGCAATTCCGACCGTAAGCATCCAGTTAAAAAGAAATATGCCTATTATCAGTTCATTATCGGAAAATATAACTAAAAATTCCCTCAAAAGCAATGTCTGAAAACCAAGTGAAATAAAACCGAGTATAAACAGAAAAACAAAAATCATATTATTAGTTTTAGCCCAAAATAAACCAGAATAATACCGGATAAAATTTTCATAAACAAAAACAACCGGCGGTGTCTTGATATAATTTCGGAGAGACCGCCGGCAATAAAGCCCGCAACTAACATCGGAGAAAAAAATGTTCCGAGACCGAAAGAAACACTATAAAGCAAGCCCGTAAAAGGCGTCGCTGCTTTAACCAAAATATATGTAAGGATGCCGACCAGCGGGGCGCAAGGCGACAGACCGACAAGCAAACCCAGAATCAGCATATTAAATCGCAATTTTTCAATAAGAAACTTGTTCAATAAGCCGCAGATTTTATGTTCTGCTCTGCCGAATATATATGCAATTCCGACAAGTATTATAAAAAGCCCTGCAATTTTTTTGAAGTACACATTTTGTATGTTTAATGTATTGAGCAAATAAACGGCAGCAAATCCCAATATACTATATGCGATTATGCGTCCCAGCGAAAAAACCACAATAGTCCTGAAGCCCTCTTTTGCCGTCGTACCCTTGGCGAGAATATACGGAAATACTATGGGAGCGCAAAATAAAAAACAGGGACCGAAACCAAGCCCGAGCCCTGCAAGAAATAATTCTACAAAAATATGTATATCCATTTTATTATTTATTCTACAAAGTTTACGGAAAAAATCAAATAAAAAAACGACCGTCAAAAACCCGGTCATTTTTCGCAGACGCCAAATAATGCACTTGTCACTACTATTTTTCGGTATTTTTTAAATTTTCATACACATGTTTAATTGAGGGTTTTATCGCCGGAATATCCTCTTTTATGACTTTCCAAACTTTCTCTAAATCAATCTCGAAATAATGATGAACAATTTTATCTCTCATTCGTGCAACTTCTCGCCACGGAACATCCATATTGTCTTGCTGGATTGACAAGGGAATGTTTTTTACTGCTTCTCCGATAATTTCTATATTTCTTATAACAGCATCGCTGGTCTTTTTATCACTTATAAATTCTTTATATGCAATACCGTCGGTAAATTCTTCAATACTTTTGATGGCTGTTAATATATCCTTAATAAAAAAACTATGTTTTCTTTTCATAAATAAACCACACTTTGTAAAATATTATTTTTTAATTCCCGCCGAATATCTTCTTTCGGAACAACTTCCGTTTTAATGCCTAAAATGTCTTCGAGATACATTTCCAAACCAGCCAATTTCAAAAGACTTATAGTTTCATTGAAACTAACTAAAATATCAACATCGCTTTTGGAAGTTTGTATGCCCCTGACATAAGAACCAAAAATACCTATTTTTTTAACTTTGTATTTTTGACGTAGTTCGTCTTTATGCGTTTGAATTATATCCTTGATTTCTTTGAACGTTTTCATATTAAGAATTATAGTAAAAAAAACAAAAAAGTCAATAAAAAAACGACCGTCAACAACCCGGCCATTTTGTCGTCACTGCGTTAAAGATGTCATTGCGAGGGACAAAGTCCCAAAGCAATCTCAAAACTTTTTAACCGTTCAATTAATGACCGCCCCCAATTTTCCCAATTCCTATTTATTGAGAAAAAAGGACCTGCCCCCTTTTTCCCCCTGATTATTTTTTATCATTGGCATCAGCATCAAAAATTTTCTTTTTTACTATAATATATATAATGCCGATAATCATTAACATTAGCAATATTTCAACAGCAAAAAATAAAAAGTATGAAGAAACCAAATCACTAATAATTATTAAAAAAACTGACACATATAACAACAATATCATAAAAAAGAAATGTTTATTCTTATTAAACATTTGAAACTTTTTAAAAGTTAATAAATGATAAATAATCCCAAAACAAACAGCAATAATTACTATCCAAGACGCCCAATTTAGTTGAATTATTGAGATTTGTTTTCCTGTTTGGAATTGCAAAATTCGTAAGTATGTACGCCTCAATCCGATACCTAATAATATAAACATAATGGTAATAATAAATATTTTTCCAATTTGTCTGGATTTTATAAAATTTCTAAATTTTTCTAGAATATTGGGTTTCATCATATGTTAATTGGTTAATTGGGACGGACACTATTATTCAATCCGGAATATTGCCACCGTCTAAAAACATGCGTTTGCCCTTTTAATTACCTCCGTCCCCATTATTTCCACCGACGGAAAATCCGTTTATAGAAAGTTTTAACGGCAAGTTCAGGGATGAATGCCTCAGTATGCACTGGTTTCTGAATATTCAGCATGCGAGAGAAATCATAGAACAATGGCGGATTGAATATAATACGGAAAGACCTCACAGTTCACTGGATTATATGACTCCGTCAGAATTCGTGGCTCAATTAAATGAAAAAATAACAGCGGGTTCTTTACAAAACACTAACTTACAAGTGGTACATACAATGGGGTAGGGTCATCCTCTTGATATAGGTGCGTTGGGATTTTCCATTTCTTTTTGATGCATTCCACCCAATCCTATGTTTAAGTGATTTTCCCCAGGTGTAGGAAATTGATTGGTAGTTGGTTCCTGTAACCATGGATTCCAAGGAGGTGGCATAGGTAAATCCGGGACCGGATTAACTATATTATCCTCCGGCATTACAGCTAAACTAATCTCGGCATCAGGCGGCGGGTTTAATTCTACCATAATATTACTGTACAAGCCCCATGCATCAATAAACCTCAGGGGATTATTTACCACATACGCATAGAAATTGAGCCCGCCGGCCAACCCTATCGGGTCTTTTGATATAAACCTACCCGCAGTCGGGTTGTAATATCTCGCGCCATAATAATATAATCCCGAATTATTGTCAAGCGGTTTGCCGGTGTATTTATAGTCGTTGGTTATATTTTCCGTCTGTGATGTGATGTTACCAAAATCATCGTATTGGTAGGTATTCTGCGTATTCCCCGAACTATCCGTTATATTTACCACACTCCCCAATCCGTCGTGGTGATAGTAATAACTGTTTGCACCTGATTTTCTGTATACTACCTGCCTGCCCAATCCGTAAACATAAATATCGGTGATGTTGTTACTTGCGTCCATCTCTGCTATCGGATTTATGCCGTCCCACAGGTATTTCTTTGTCCCTGCACTGTCAATTTTCTCTATCCTTCTCCCGTTGCCATCGTACTTAAATGTATTCGTCGTTCCGCCGGGATAGTTTATTTTTATCAGTTGGTTGTCGTAATCATATTCATAAGTCGTCGTCTGCGCCGATTGGGTTTTCGTCGTCTGATTGCCGTTGTTGTCGTAGGTATAACTTATACTTCCCTCATAAGTCATCCTGTTGTCCTGATTGTATGCGTAGTCGGTTGTCCCGCCGTTTGTCAGTTGCGTTCTGTTGCCGACAAAATCATAACTGTAATCGTGGCTTATCAGCGTGGTCTGGCTCTCATCCTTTTTTACAGCAGTGTCTTTTTGATATTTTTTGCCCTATTAAACTTTTTAGAATCCCTGTCTCTTTAATGTGTAGAGGACACTATTTCTTGTAATTTTTTCTTAATTTCAAGATTCTTTTCTTGTAACATAATATCTTTAACAAACATAGAAACCCACGGTTCTTTAGTTTCTTTCAAGAAAAAAATAATAATTACTTTTTTAGATGAATTATTACATTTCCTATAAGATTCTATCAATTTATACCAATATTTTTTCTCTTCAGTTATTTTATACATTATTGCAATTGCAAAATATTTATCTAAGTTATTACCAATTTTATAAATTTTATCATTATTTCCTTTAAACTTAGTACTTACATTCTGTGCATGCCGCTGAATTAAACAAATTATACTACTTGCCATTTGGCATTTAACTATTACTGATTCCCCATTTGCATTTTCTATTTCTTCTATCCAAGCATTTTGTAACCTGTCAATAGAATTATTTACATCAATATTTTTTAATATTTCAGACCTTAGTGATTCGGCAGCCAGGAATCTTACATTCCAGTCATCATCTTTAAGTAATTTCTGTATTTTATGAACGATTATTAACTTATGCCGTTTTGCAGTGAATGTCAAACTCGGTATTATACTTAAAGTACATTCTTTTACTCGATTTTCTTTAGCATCCAATAAATTAACAATATGATGTTGAAAAATTCCTCGCTTTATATATTTATCAAGTTTTTGCATCTGACTCTGAGAAAACCGAGGATAGGGACCGGATACAGACAGAGAATCTGTTGATAGCAATGCTTCTTTTATGTCTCTTAACTGCCAGTAGTTTAAAATAATAGCAATCAAGAAGATTGATAAAAATAATAGAATAACTATTTTCAAAACACTAAATATTTTGTTAGTCCGCATTTTTATACTCATTGACATTTCTTTTTAGGTTGAGTTCCTGGTAAACGACGGTAAGGTAGTTGTTTTATACCTAATTCCTTATTAAGTTTTTCCCATTCAGCATTTTTGGTAGCATTGGATTTATCTATTTCAGGCAATGTTTTTGCTCCTTCTTTAGCTATTCTTGAAAAAGTAAAACCAAAAGGACCCACAATTGCATCGGCCATACTTTCCAAAGCGCCAGTTATAGTGTCAATAACGGAATTATCGGAATCTTTTTTACCAGAAGGCATCACAGCTAAACTAATCTCGGCATCAGGCGGCGGGTTTAATTCTACCATAATATTACTGTACAAGCCCCATGCATCAATAAACATCAGGGGATTATTTACCACATACGCATAGAAATTGAGCCCGCCTGCTAATCCTATCGGGTCTTTCGTTATGAACCTTCCCGCAGTTGAACTGTAATACCTCGCACCATAATAATACAATCCGCTGTTGTTGTCAAGCGGTTTCCCTGTGTATTTGTAATCATTTGATATGTTTTCCGTCTGTGAGGTTATATTCCCAAAATCGTCGTAATGGTAAGCGTTCTGCGTGTTCCCCACTGCGTCGGTAATATTTACCACACTCCCAAGTCCGTCGTGATGATAAAAATATGTGTTCGCACCTGATTTCCTGTATACTACCTGTCTTCCCAACCCATATACATATATGTCAGTTACGTTGTTGCTTCCGTCCATCTCTGCTATTGGGTTTATGCCGTCCCACAGGTATTTCTTCGTTCCTGCACTGTCAATTTTCTCTATCCTTCTCCCGTTGCCATCGTACTTAAATGTATTCGTCGTTCCGCCGGGATAGTTTATTTTTATCAGTTGGTTGTCGTAATCATATTCATAAGTCGTCGTCTGCGCCGATTGGGTTTTCGTCGTCTGATTGCCGTTGTTGTCGTAGGT
>DHFT01000049.1 GCA_002402375.1 Elusimicrobia bacterium UBA4817
TGGAATAAAAAAGCCAATCCGATGAAACAGGGACAAAATTTTGCATGGGAAACGGTCGTAATGCTGCCGCCCGGCGAATACAGATATGCTTATATTGTTGACGGAAAAAGGATAAACGACCCCAATAACAGAAAAACGGTTCATCTTAAAACCGGCAAAGCATCCGTTCTGAAAGTTGAACCGCTTCCATGAAACTTCTTGCGATTGATATCGGGAACACAACTATAAATTTCGGGCTCTCTGAAAATGAAAAATTAGAAAAAATTAAGATATTTACCGAAAAATTCAAAAAAATTCCCTTCGGCAATTATGATGCCGCCATAATTAGTTCGGTTGTCCCTTTCGCTACAAAAAAAATAATTCGTCAGTTAAAAGTTAAGCCAATAATCATTGACCATAAAAATATACCGATAAAAATAAAAGTAAAAAATCCTGAACAAGTTGGTTCGGACCGTCTGGTGAATGCCATTGCTGCTATTGAAATTTATGGAGCGCCGGCGGTAGTGATTGATTTAGGAACGGCTACGACTTTTGATGTCGTCTCAAAAAAGGGAGAGTATATCGGCGGAGTAATTGCGCCCGGAATTAAAATTTCAGCGGAATCACTTTCTGAAAAAACTGCAAAATTGCCTAATATAAAGCCGGAAGTTCCGAAAAATATCATCGGTAAAAATACAAAAGAAGCGATACTATCCGGCATATTCTATGGACATCTCGGACTGATAAGGGAGGTGATAGAAAAAGTTAAAGGTGAAAGGTTAAAGGTTAAAAACCTGAAAGTGATTTTGACGGGCGGATATGCAAAGTTTTTCTCAAAACATTTTCCGGATTTCATAGTTGACGAAGATTTAACCTTAAAAGGACTTGAAATAATTTTTGACAAGTTGCTCGTCGGAAATATATGACAAATGTCATATAAATTATAGAGGGGAAGGAGATGGTATGAAAAAATATTTATCTGTGTGCACTGCGTTCATCTGTGTTCTTTATCTGTGTAATCTGTGTTCTTTTGGGTTTTCGGCAACACTCGGTTTTGATGAACTCATCAACAAACTTGAAAATACATATGTGAAGCCGTTGGCAAAAGATGTCGGGGCAGTTTTGGGCGGCGGAATGTTTCATTCGGGAAGAACGCTTGCTCTCGTCCCGGGTATTGATGTCGGTTTTTCCGCCGTGACCGTTATGCAACCTTCCGATGACGATATTATTCTGAAAGATGCAATCGGTAAAAAGCCGTTCGGTCTGCCGTATATCCAGTTAACGAAAGGTCTTCCGTACAATCTTGACATAACCCTCCGCGGTTTTCCGGAATCGCAGGATTTGAAACTGCTCGGCGCCGGGCTTAAATACGGAATTATTGAGAGGGAACTTGCGGTGGTAAAACTGGGTTTATCGGCGATGTATTCATATAACCAGTTGCAACATTCAAATTTTAAAGCAACTACAAATTCTTTTGCAGGTATTTTTTCCGTAAAAATTCCGGTTATAGAGCCGTATCTCGGAATTGCCGTTGACAGCACGAAACTGGAAACGGATTTTAGTAATGCCGAACTTGGGGTAAAAACAAATGTTGATGTCTCTGTTTCCGAACCGAGATATGTTCTTGGATTGAATTTCTCGCTGATTCCGTTTACATATATAAATGTCGCAGGAACATATTCCGTTGACCATTACGGAGTTGATTTCGGATTGGGATTGAAATTTTAACTTGCTTTTCTGAAACTTTTTTAGTAAAATTGCATCAAATATGACTGTAGCCCCCGAATTCATTCGGGGGTGAGCGAAGCGAATGGAGGTGATTTTTTATGAAAATTAGACCGCTCGGCGACAGAGTAATAGTCAATCCGGCAGAGGAAAAAGAGGTAAAGAAGGGCGGAATTATAATTCCGGATACTGCAAAAGAAAAACCGCAGGAAGGCGACGTCATCGCGGTGGGACCGGGAAAAGTTGACGAAACCGGCAAGAAAATTCCGATGGACGTCAAAACAGGCGATAAAATTCTTTACGGGAAATATTCCGGAACGGAAATAAAAATTGACGACAAAGAATATCTCATTATGCATCAGGAAGATATTCTGGGAATAGTTGAAAAATAATGAAACCGCAGATAATCGCAGATGAACGCAGATTAAGACAATGAAAGAATGATTTTATCTGTGTAAATCTGTGGTTAAGAATTTGGAGGTGTTTAAAAATGGCAAAACAGTTGAAGTTTTCTGACGAGGCAATGCGTGCTATAAAAGCGGGCGTTGATAAACTCGCAAATGCAGTAAAGGTAACTCTGGGACCAAAAGGCAGATATGTAGTTCTTGATAAAAAGTTCGGTTCTCCGACGGTAACTAACGACGGCGTGACCATCGCTAAAGACATTGAACTTGAAGACCCGTTTGAAAATATGGGTGCGGAACTTGTAAAAGAAGTGGCGTCAAAAACGAATGATGTCGCAGGAGACGGCACGACTACGGCAACACTTCTGGCGCAGTCAATAATAACCGAGGGTTTAAGAAACATTACCGCAGGTGCGAATGCAATTCATGTAAAAAGAGGAATTGATAAAGCGGTTGAAACGGCCGTAAATTACATCAAAAAAGTTGCAAAAAAAATTCCGCAGGATGATCTTGGCAAAGCGAAAGATGAAATCGGTCAGATTGCCACGATTTCCGCAAATGACAGGGAAATCGGAAATCTCATAGCGGATGCGATATTAAAAGTCGGGAAAGACGGCGTCATCACGGTTGAAGAGGGAAAATCAGCCGAGACAACTTTGGATGTTGTTGAAGGAATGCAGTTTGACAGGGGCTATGTTTCGCCCTATTTTGTCACCGATGCAGAAAGAATGGAAACGGTTCTGGAAGATGCTTACATCATCATAACCGATAAAAAACTTTCATCAATGCAGGACCTTCTACCGCTTCTGGAAAAAATCGCCCAGACGGGAAAACAGTTCCTGATTATAGCGGAGGATTTAGAAGGCGAAGCGCTTGCAACGCTTGTGGTCAATAAACTTCGCGGCACCCTAAAATGTGCGGCAGTAAAAGCGCCCGGTTTCGGCGACAGAAGAAAGGAAATGCTTGAGGACATAGCGTGTCTTACGAAAGGTCAGGTTATTTCAGATGAGTTGGGGCTGAAAATTGAGAAAATCGGACTTGATATGCTCGGTTCTGCGAAACGCATCGTTATTGACAAGGAAAACACGACTATTGTTAACGGCGCCGGACACAAAGAAGACATCAAAAAACGGGTTAACCAGATAAGAAAGCAGGTTGAGGATTCCACTTCCGATTACGACAAGGAAAAACTTCAGGAACGGCTTGCAAAACTTGTCGGCGGAGTTGCCGTTATAAATGTCGGTGCATCAACCGAAACCGAGATGAAATCCAAAAAGTTCAAGGTTGAAGATGCGATGCATGCCACCCGTGCTGCTGTTGAGGAAGGCATTATACCCGGCGGCGGAGTTGTTCTTCTTCGGGCAATTGCGGAAGTTGAAAAACTCAAAAGCGGTGACCCTGACGAGCAAACCGGCATAAATATAGTCAAACGGGCGCTTGAAGACCCGATTCGTCAAATTTCCGAAAACGCCGGTATAGAGGGCTCCATAGTTGTTGACAGGATTAGAAAAGAATCAAATGTCAACTTCGGGCTGAATGCTGAGACCGGCGAATATGTTGATATGCTCAAGGCAGGAATTATTGACCCCGCAAAGGTTACTAGATTTGCATTACAGAATGCATCGTCAATATCGGGGCTTCTGCTGACGACTGAATGCCTTATTACTGACATTCCTGAAAAAGACAAAGGACCGATGATGCCTCCGGGCGGAATGGGTGGAATGGGCGGCGGGATGTATTAGAGACAATTAAAAATTGAAAATTAAAAATGTAAAAAAGGGGTGGAATTATTTCTGCCTCTTTTTTATTTTGATATTTCTCGTCGGAAAATAAAAAAAGTACTTGACAAAACGCCTAAAATACTTTATAATTATAGTGGCGAGGCAAAGCCGAGCAATTATATCGTCGTTTGATATAATTCAAAAGAGGCGATGAAATTGCCGCGCCGCGTAATTATATCGCCTTTGATATAATTATAATGGGTAGATGGAATATCTGTTTACCCGCAGAAGCGAAAAAGGCAAACCCCCGCCTTTGTGAAGTGAAAAAGCGGGGGGGCGCAAAGCTGCGGAACCTTGAAGGTTGGTCCGGCTGCCGTTTTGAGAGTAAGTTGTTGCCAGCCGGATTGTTGTAAGGTCAGCCGAGTTGCCGAATAATATCGTAAGTCAATAAGTAGTTAGATGTTAGAATTTCTAACTTACGGTATTTGTGAGGTAATTCGGTTTTTTCTTTGAAAAAGATTACAGCGATGAAAGACAAGATTACAGTGATGTTGACTTATCACCGCAATCGGTTTATAAATCGCCGTAATCATTCTTAACACGATAAAGGCAAACCCGTCGGTCATTATGACCCAACTCTCCGATGTAGCATCGGGGAGACCAAGGCGGGGGCGCAAAGATACAGAATCTACGAGGCGTCCTGATAAACCGGGATGAATCAAGATGGCTGATTCGCCGAAAGATGTTGAATCCGCATTAAGCGGAAATAATCGTTTTGCCGCTAATACAGAAAAAAAAGAAACTCGCAACGGCGGGTCAGCTTTGGAGCGGCTTTTTTATTTGATAAACAAAGGTATCAAAATAAATCCTGAAGAATACAAAATAGCAATTGTTAAATTTGTAATTATTGGGTTTTTGATTCTATTGTTTCCGGCAAATATTTTCGCAATTTCAACTATTTTGTCACCGAATAAATCCGCTTACAGTATTCAGTATATTCCGATAAAAGGCGGTGCAGCGGAGGATTCAAAAAAGGTAGAGGTTCAAATAGAGCAGATTGAATCAAAGACATTTTGGGACGGGAAGTGCTGGGTGGGAACGCCGAACTGGCTTCTGTGCGAAGGAACGACTTCGTGGACATATCCTATCTCAACATATTTCTCGGAAAATCTTTCTTACAATATAAAATCACGGGCGACCGATATTTCCGGGAACACTGAAATTCCCTCCGCCGGCGTAACTTTTTATATTGACAAGCAGTCGCCGACATCCTATATTTCTTTTCCCGAAAGCGGAAAAACTTATGCCGATGTTCCGAAAATTTACGGACAGGCGGCGGATTGGGGAAGCGGAGTTGCTTTTGTTAGAGTGCGGCTTAAGGACTTAACCGACGGGACATGCTGGGACGGGAAGAATTGGACCGCAAACGAGGTGTGGGTAAAAGCGGAAGGCGTTTCGTCGTTTTCCGTGCCAGTAAATATATGGAAAATAAACCATCAATATAATGTAACTTCACAGGCGGTTGATTTTGCTCAACTTGAACAATCACTGTATTCCGGCTGGAATTTCTCAGTTATCTGTGCATTAAATCTATCGGCAAAAACATCAAAACAAACATACAATTACGGCGACCCGGTCAGCGTTGAAATTGCCGTTGAAAACACATCTCAAAGCACACAGATTTTGGAACTGCCGTCATCAAAAATTTACGATTTTACGGTTGATTCAATTTACAGATATTCCGACAGTAAAGTGTTTGAACCAGTCAAAACCTCATTCAATTTTAAGCCGGGAATTACGCTATATTCAGAAAAAATTGTTCAAATAATTCCGAAAGGACAGCATCTTTTAACAGCGTCTATTGAGGGCACGGCAATAACATCCAAATATGTTTTTGATGTTATTGCGGACACAATTTCTCCGACAGTTACACTCCAGCCGGTCGCCGACGGCCAATACAGATATTTTTCAATTCCGGTTGCCGCAAATATAACGGATAATTCCGCTATAAAATCGGTCACACTTTTCAGCGGAATAAATTTTTGGGAAATGGTAAAAACTGCGGATACTCTGTGGACGGGCGCAATTCCTGCCGACTACAATACTTCCGATACGCTTTCATATCATATTGAAGCAGTTGATATTTCCGGAAATAAATCAACAACGGAAACAAAAACTTTTTTCACAAAAGATGTTCCCGCCCCGAAACCTGAGGATATAACGGTTGCCGTTCAACAGGAGTTCACATATCTTATCGGAATTAAAAACTTTGCCGAAATTTCCGGCGTTTATTACAGGGTTTATTATGACAAAGGCACCGGCGTTGTTGATTATTCAAACTCTCTCGGAATAATAAATGAAAGCACAAAGACGCTCACCACCCCGAAATTATCGCCGGCAACCGAATATAAATTTGTTATTGTGCCTGTTACCGAACTGGCCGAAAATAATACGGATGCACTGCAATCTTCCGCTATTCCGAAGATATCCATAACAACACCCTCAAATGAAGAGGAACTCTGGGAAGGCGGTGGTGGAGGAGGCAGAATAAGAATACGCGTTCCATTACCGCCGGCAGTTGAAATTTCAACGGATGTAGTTTTTAGCGGTGGAAACGATGGCGGTATCATCCGACTTGACCCAATCACAGACCCGATTCCAATTCCAGATTACCCGACTAATCCAGACCCGACATTGCCAAAAAAACCTACCGATTATTATTATATTGAAATTATACCGCCACGGCAACCGATTGTGCTTAATTATGTGGACGGCAATCAGGACGGTTTTTTGGACGGCACTTTTATAAAGGAAACCACACTTGTAATTTTAAGATATGATGAATTTGAAGAAAAATGGGGGGGCGGGTTTGAGACAACCGTCAATACAGAACTTAACAAATGTTTTGCTTATGCGCCCGCGGAAGGAAAATATGCTTTGTTCTCGGTATTTCAGATTTATCCGGTTCCGGTATTCAATTTAACCGGTGAAGCGACCGAAAAATCGGAAGCAAAAATCTGCTGGCAGCCGTCACCGTCTGTAAATTCACAACAGTATAATGTTTATTACGATAACGCTTCGTATCTTGAAAAAATTTATTCTGCAAAATACCGCATTTACTGGGACAGGGGAACGGGAACTGTTGATTATTCAAGACCGCTCGCTGAACTTCAAAATCCGTCGGTTGAGTTCGTTTCGCAGAAACTTGAAAAAGGACTTTATAAATTTGCGGTTCGGGTCATTGATATTGAGGGAACGGAGGAAAAAAACACAAATTATGTTACTGTAAATATTGATGTGCTCGGTTCTGCTTCTGCCGGTATAAGAGTTCCCAAAGAAGGAAAACGGCTGTGTGGAAATGCGGTTACAATAATAGCGGATGCGACGCCGGATACGACGGCAGTGAAGTTTCAATATAAAAGTTCGCAAAATCAATGGACGGACATTTCAATTATTGACAAAAAGCCGCCTTACGCTGTCTATTGGAATGTCTCTTCAATACCTGCTGGTAAATATCTCATTCGGGCGGTAGCGTATGATTTATTAAACCTTGCCGAAAAAAATCCCGCTGAAACAACTGTCTATGTTGACGATGTTAACTGGGACATTTCCGAAGACGGCAATCCCGATGTCAACCCGAACGAGCAGCACAGAAAACAGGAAAAAATTACGGAAACAAGCGAGACGGAAATAATGACGGCCGACGGAACGGGCGCAATTGTGCCTGAAGGCGTTGTGGAAAAAGAAAGCGTTCTGGAAATAAAAACTCTTGCACAGGAAAATTTACCGCTTCCGTCCGCTTCTTCTATTCAACCGATTGATGTCTTTCGCGATTATAATTTTACCGACGGTAAGTCCGAGTTTGAAAAAGACCTTACAATACTTCTGCCGTACCCCGATGAAAATAATGACGGAATTGTTGACGGAACAAACATAAAATCAGAAACGCTTGAAATTTATTATCTTGACGAAAAGAAAAATGAATGGAAAAAAGCGGACAATCGTTCCGGTTTAGGTGACGGAACAAATCCGGGCGAAGGCGCCGGACGGGATAATTCAAAAAATGACGGCACGGACAATCCGAATAATTCAAAGAAAAACGTTTCATTATCGTCAACACTGACAAAAACGATTTCTGCGAGAGTAAATCATTTTACAAAATTCGGAATTTTTGCGAAAGCGCCGAAAACAAATCTTGATACTGTGAGTGTATATCCGAACCCGTTTAAGCCGTCAAAAGGGCACACTCAAATAACTTTTGACGGACTTACGGCGAATATCAAAATAAAAATTTATACGATTGCAGGACGGCTTGTTGACGAATTGGAAACCAATACCGACGGCAGTTATAACTGGACACCGGATGTTGCATCCGGCGTTTACATCTATTATATTGAGGATAAAAACGGCACGCCGAGTAAAAAAGGCAAACTGGCTATAATAAGGTGACTGCGATGAAAAACTATAAATTATTGTTTTCACTTTTTTACTTTTTCACTTTATCACTTTTTCACGGTCTTTTTGCCGTCGGGAACACTTCCGCTGAATTTCTTTTAATTCCAAAAGATGCCCGGACACACGCACTGGCAAGTGCGGTTTCATCGGTGGCGGATGATTCAACGGCAATTTTTTACAACCCCGCCGGAATTGGCTTTCTGAAAGAAAAAAATGTTTCTCTGTCCCATAACGAATGGCTTGAAGATATTAATTTTGAAAATGTTTCTTATTCAATGCCGGTAAAAAACAAATTCTTGCTCGGGCTTGGTTTTGAATATCTCGGAATCGGCGATATTCAAGGACAGGAAAGTATGAACTCACCAACAAGAGAGTTTAATTCTTACGATTTTTCGTCTATTGTCGGTTTGTCTTATCTGTTTAATAAGAATTTTTCGCTCGGCGGCGCAGTCAGATACATAGAGGAGAAAATTGACGATGAAAAATCATGGGCAGGTTCTTTTGATATCGGAACTATTTACAGAAAAAGAATAAACTCGCACAAAAATTTGTCGTTGGCAGTTGCGGTTCAAAATATCCCGCTTAAAAAACCGCAGTTTATCGCTCAAAAAGAAGAACTCCCGACTAAATTTGTTGTCGGCGGGTCGTATAAACCGTTAGGCGAGACACTGCTTTTGTCAACGGACTTGGTAATGCTCAAAAAATCAAAGCCCGCCGCAAATTTCGGCTGTGAGGTTTTAATTTACGATATTCTGAAAATTCGTTCGGGCTACAAACTTGACCCCGCTTTTGAGACATCTTCACGAATTACTCTCGGATTGGGAATTGTTTTTAATTCTCTATTAGTTGATTATGCATACCTGCCTTTTGAATCACTTACGGATACGCATATATTTTCAATAAATTACAAATTCAAATAAACTACTTGACAAAAAAAATGATGTGTTATACTTCTTTGCAGGGGGAGTTATGTCTATGAACACAAAAAGAAAAAAGGTTTTGGTTGATTTTGGATTACAGTTCAGATATATCGGACTTGCGGTTATTGTTTCGCTTATTTCCGTTTTTGCGGGATGGTATTCCTGTTGGACGATTATGCAGGAAAAACTTCTGCCTGCTTTCGGTATAAGCATAATTGAAGCGACCCGAAAAACGGCTTATAAAAATCTTTACATTTCCGTCGCAATTTTACTGCCGCTGGTAGCAACTTTATTTTTATTTTTTACCCACCGTTTAGCAGGTGCAATTTTTAAGATTAAAAAAGCACTGTCGGAAATTGAAAATGGAAACATACAAAAAATAGAACTTTATGATGACGACGATCTAAAAAATATCGCCGAAGGTATCAATAATATAACCGAAAAATTAAAATGAAAAATAATAACAAAGGCATCGGGCTTGTTGAGTTAATGTTAGTTGTAGCAATGGTTACCGGAATTACCATCGGTATTTTTGCCATGCTCCAGTACGGCGTTATTGCTTCGGTTAAAGCACGGGAGCAGATGTCGGCCGGGCGGCTTGCACAAATGATTTTTTCAAAAATTAAATCGGTAGATTTTTATTTTCTTTTCAACTGTGATTCAGCGTTATCAAATTACGGACTGTCGGGAACTTACGGGCCGGTAACTTCCCAGTCGGCGACATATCCATATCTTGCGATTTTAAATTCAATAACTTCAACAATAAGGATATACGGTTTTGACAGGTGGACGGTTGAAAATACTTTTATGAGAAGGGATTCGTCCGATGTCAACGGGAACGGACTAACCAGCGATTTAATCAATTTTATTGACGCTAATTCCGACTTGAAGGATGATTATCTTGCATCCGTTTTGTATTATGACAAAAACTCCGACGGCGATTATTACGACAGTTATGTTTCAACGGTCACCGGCAGGAAAATTGCAGAACAACCGGACACGCACCTTAAATATGTAACGCTTAAACTTTACAAAAAAGGAGAAATACTCCATCAGGAATCGCAACTTATTTCTTATGAACTTTACACAGGAATTGAATCGCAGTCATCCGATGCGGCGCTTAAACTTTTTGTAACCCAGCCGGCGAATGCGACATACCTGTATAATCTTAACACGACTGAAAGGCAAAACGCTTTTAATCTTGCGATAACAAAATCATATCCGGAAAATGTTATCGCTTACCGTGCCGATACCGTTTATTCTATCCGTTTATGGGGAGAGACCGACCCGAACGCACTCGTCCATTTTTATCTTAATACGCCGGTAACGGAATTAGACAGCATAACCGCAAGTATCGGCGGTGAATTTGATTTCCAGTCATCTGCGGTTACAAATGCTTTAACGGAAGGCGAAAATACCATTTTAGCAATGGCGACAAGAGATAATATGTATTCGCCATATGCGCCGAGGGATGTAATTCTTGACTTAAATCCGCCGACGATTTCTTCGCAGGCGCCGTCAGGAACAGTTTACGACAAAATGCCATGGGTCGGATGTTATCTTTATGATACCTTTCTTACAACAGGCACACCGTCGGGAATTTGTCAGGATGTTATATGTATGAAAATAAATGATGCCGAAGTCCCTCATCATTACGATTCTTCAACAGGCGAACTTTACTGGGATTATTCCGCCGAATTATCATCCGGCATCACTTATTCGGTAAAGATTGAAGCAGGAGATAATGCGTATTACAAAGTTATGTCAAGTTGGACTTTTACCGTTGATATTCAGGACCCTGACCATTCCGCTCCGGCGGTATCAGAGAAAAGTCCGAGCGGAACCTGCGGCGAACCGCTGCCGACCATTATGTGCAAAGTGCAGGACAATCAATCCGGCATAAATCCATCTTCAATTATCTGTAAGGTGGACAGTACGATTGTATCACATACATATAATTCCGGAACTAATTTTGTTTCATGGAGTCCAACTTCTGCGTTTGATAACGGCACTTATCACACTGTTGAGATAACCGTCAGCCATTGGGCGGAACCGCCAAAAACGACCGTTGAAAGTTGGGGATTTAATGTTTCTTACTGAAAAATGAAAAAATTCAAACATTACCGTTTACCGTCTATCGTCTACCGTCTACCCGCCTCTAAAGGTCTTACCATTATAGAATTGATGATATATGTTGCCATATTTGGGATAGTTACAATTCCGCTGACCACTTTTTTTGCAAAATCACTTAAGAGCATTTATGAATCACAAAGAAAAACGGAATCGCAGGAAGCGGTCCGGGTAGTTCTTATAGAAATTGAAAAAGACCTGGGGGAAGCGAACCAGATTATTGCCTCATCATCCACGGCGATTGATTTTATATGCGATTATACAAAACATCCGAATTACAACTTTGATAGCGACACTGACGGCGACGGGATTGCAAACATTCAAGACCCTGACGATGATAATGATTCATCTTTAATTCAACCTCCGACCGCACAGTGGAAAATCGGTTATGACCTTGACGACGACGATGATGATAACAACGGACAGATGGATGTAAAGATAAGATTTTATTGGGTTTCTGCGACGAAAAAAATTTATAAAGACGCTTCTTATAACGGCGAGGCGTGGGGAAATCACACGGAAGAACTTGCTATTAACATCACAAGTTTTACCCTGACATATTTAGGTGCGAAGAGAAATGATTTGGGAAGATATGTTGATTCAAACAACGACGGAATAATCTCCGCTTCGGAAATAGATTCCGTTCTACCTCCGACAGGACATGGGAATAACAACGGACGACTTGATACCGACAACGAAATGAAATATATCAATTCGGTCGGAATTTACATTGAAATGGATAAAAACGGCGATGGGATTGCCGATTACAAAATTGAGACGGAAATTCTTCCGCCGCTTTTATCCTTGAAAAAAGGAATTACGCCGCATTAGATACAATTAAAAATGAAAAATATAAAATTAAAAATTACTGCCCGCTCAAAAGGTCAGACGATGATTATCGTTCTGGTTTTGATGCTTTTCCTTTTTCCCATAGCGGCGGCATTTTTATATGTCTCCGTGACGGAAATGACGCACACGAGGATGGAAAGAAGATTTAAGACGGCAACCGCCCTTGCCAACAATGTTCTTGTGGATTTGATGAGGCAATTTTCACAAAGTTATTATGTGGGGCATTATGACAGCGATTCGCTTGCAAGAAACGAAATGTTTTATGAGGTTGGTTTTTCAACCGTTACAATTACCGCTGATGCGGTAAGACATTATCTTTATATTCAGGCAACGGGTAAATATGGCAAGGATTCAAATAATCCGCTTTCAGATAAAAAACTTTATGCCGTTATCAAGTTTGATTCTGACTTAACAAATTATAATTTCTGGTGCAACACAGCACAGTCGTGGGGAAGCGGTGTTACTGAATTAGGCAAGGACAGGGTTAATGGAAATGTTTCACTTGGCGGAAGTGATACTTTTAACGGCGATTTTATTTGCGTCGGAAATATGACAGGTGTTTCGTCTAATTTAATCAACGGTAATCTTTACTGCACAGGTTCTTTCGGAAGCGTTAGTGTGGCCGGCAGTAAATACAATTTTGTGCCGGAAGCCATCTGGCCGTCAATAGATGTCTCTTATTATGACACTTACTATAATTTTAAGAGCACATGGACACGGACGCTCCAATTTCTGTCCGACGGAACTTTTACCGTCAGCGGAGCGACCGCACCGGTAACAATACCGTCAGGCGGCTGTATAATTTTTGCAAAAAACTGCAATATAAATATTTCGGCAAGCACGGTAAAAGGCAGGGTTACCGTTGTTGCTTCCGGCACGGCAGGTTCTACTACGCAGGGAAACATCTGGGTCAACGGCAATTTGAATTACGCCAACGGTACAAATAATGCTTCCGACAGCGATTCTGTTGCTCTTATGTCGCACAATTACATTTATTTTAACAAAACCGGTTCGGCGCATTATGTCCACGGTACAACTTTTTCACAATACCGTTCGGTAAAAAACGGTTCTACACCCGGCTCCAAAAAAGCATTATATTTCTACGGGACGATGATTGTTAATCAGGGTGTTTCCTTATCCGGCGGATACAATCCCCGCTATTACAATTTTGACACGGAAATAAGTAAGTACTCGCCGCCGGGCCTTCCCGAAAAACCTTATCTCGTTACCTGGCATATGAAATGACTTGACAATCCTGTTTCAAAAAGTAAAATATATTTGTTATGTCACCGACCAGAAAACAATCCCAATTCGTCCATCTTCATAATCACACGGAATACTCTTTTTTAGACGGCGCCTGCCGGATTTTAGACGACAAGGGACAACCCGCTGCTATGCTTAAAACAATGGAAGAGTTCTGTCTCCCGGCATTAGCCATTACCGACCACGGAAATATGTGCGGTGCGATTGAGTTTTATAACGGATGCCTCAAATCAGGAATAAAACCTATCCTCGGACTTGAAAGTTATGTGGCGGAAAAATCACACAAAAATAAAATTCACGGCGAGAAAAATTACCATATCACAATTTTGGCTAAAGACGAAACCGGTTACAAAAATCTTACTAAACTTTCCTCAATCGCTTACCTTGACGGATTTTATTACAAGCCGAGAATTGATAAAGAACTTCTTCAAAAATACTCCGAAGGACTTGTTGTTTTATCGGGATGTCTTCACGGTGAAATCGCTACGCTTTTATCAATGGACAAATACGATGAGGCAAAAAAAACGGCCGATTTTTACAAGCAAATTTTTAAGGATGATTTCTATTTGGAACTGATGGAAAACGGCATTCCCGAGCAGAAAGTGGCGAACGGGAAACTTATATCGCTTGCAAAAGAGATGTCAATTCCCGTTGTTGCAACAAACGATTGCCATTATCTCAAAAAAGAAGATGCGGCTGCACACGAAATTCTTATCTGCATCGGCACCGCATCCACACTTGCCGACCCGAAACATCTTAAATTTGCGACTGACGAATTTTATTACAAATCACCCGAGGAAATGCAGTATGCTTTTAAGGAAATTCCGGATGCAATAAAAAATACGCTTGTCATCTCGGAGAAATGCAATCTTTCTCTTGATTTTGACAAACTTTATCTTCCCGAATATAAAGTTCCCGACGGTTTTACCCTTGATTCATATTTACGGAAACTTTGCAGTGAGGGTCTTAAAAAAAAATACGAAAAGACAACTGATGAAATAAAAAATCGTCTTGAGCACGAACTCAAAATTATTTCCGATACGGGCTATTCCGGTTATTTTCTTATTGTCTGGGATTTTATTCACTATGCAAAAAACGAGCATATTCCTGTCGGCCCCGGAAGGGGAAGCGGCGCCGGTTCAATCGTATCTTATCTTTTGGGAATTACCGAAGTTGACCCTCTTAGATACGGGCTTCTTTTTGAAAGATTTTTGAATCCTTCCCGCATTACTATGCCTGATTTGGATATTGATTTTGCCGACGACGGCCGCGACAGAGTGATTGACTATGTCAGGAATAAATACGGCGCCGACCGGGTGTCTCACATTATAACTTTTAATTCAATGCTTGCCAAAGGCGTTGTCCGGGATGTCGGGCGGGTATTATCTATTCCGCTTGATGTGGTCAATAAACTTGCCGCTCTTATTCCCAAACAACTTGGCATAACGCTTTCACAGTCATTATCAATAGTTCCGGAATTAAGAGCGCTCTATCAGAAAGATGAAAAAATCAAAAAACTTATTGATGTGGCTTTGAAACTTGAAGGACTTAAACGGCAGCCCGGTGTTCACGCCGCCGGAATAGTTATTGCAAAAGATGAAATTACAAATTATGTTCCGCTTGCCAAAGGACGTGCCGATATTGTAACAACCCAGTATGAAGGTAAACTTTTGGAAAAAATGGGACTTCTCAAAATGGATTTTTTGGGTTTAAGAACGCTTGCCGTTATCCGTGATGCTGTGGAACTTATAAACAAAAGACATAAAGTTAAACTTGAAATTGAAAACATCCCGCTTGACGATAAAAAAACATTTCAATTGCTGTCGGATGCCAAAGTCGCGGGCGTGTTTCAGGTTGAAAAATCCGGGATGAGGGACTTGCTTAAAAAACTTAAACCGAAAAGCATCTCGGATATCACCGCACTTATTTCGCTTTACCGTCCGGGTCCGATGGGAAGCGGAATGCTGGACGAGTTCGTATCGCGTTATCACGGAAAAACAAAATTCAAATATGAAAATGCTCTAATGGAAAAAATACTTTCCGAGACCTACGGCGTTATCGTCTATCAGGAACAGGTGATGAAAATTGCCACCGACCTTGTCGGATTGTCGCTTTCCGAGGCGGATATATTTCGTTCCGCTATGAGCAAAAAAAATACGGAACTGATGGAAAAATACCGCGAGGTTTTTCTTGCCGGCGCCAAAAAGAAAGGACTTACCAAAACGGTTTCTGAAAAAATTTTTAACAATATAAAAAGTTTCGGCGAATACGGGTTTAATAAATCGCACGCCACCGCCTACGGATTTTTAACATACAGAACCGCATATTTGAAGGCGAATTACCCTCTGGAGTTTTTTACGGCATTATTGTCGTCTGAAATCGGGCATACAAATGCAGGTAAAGAGGAAGAAAATAAAATCGTTGCTTATATTAAAGATGCGGAAGAATTCTCAATTGAAATTTTTCCGCCGGATATAAACAGGTCGTTTTCAAAATTTACAATTGCGGAAAAAGGCATAAGATTCGGATTGGTAGCCGTAAAAAATGTAGGTGAAGGTGCGGTAGAATCAATAATAGCAGAAAGAGTTAAAGGCGGGAATTATAAGTCAATAAATGATTTCATCGCCCGCATTGATTTTCACTCGGTAAATAAAAAGGTTCTGGAATCGCTGTGCAAGGCCGGTGCGTTTGATATAATACTTCCGAAAAGAGGGCTGATGCCCGCCCGTGATACATTCGTAGAAAATGTTGAGCAAATTATTGCTGTAAATTCAAAAAAAATTATTGAAAATGCAAAAGACCAGCCGCTTTTATTTGATATACCTGCTTCACAAAAAAACAAAGAACAGGGAAATGATATTGATACGCTATCTGTTCCGAAGGAAAAACAGTGGCACGAGCATCAACTTCTTGCTTTTGAAAAAGAGGTCTTGGGATTTTATCTCTCCGGTCATCCTCTGGCAAAACATTCAAACGAAATGAAAATATATGCCAAAACCGGTATTTCCGACATCAAGCAAAATCCGACGGAGACGGTGCGGGTTGCGGGCATTGTCGCCAACTTAAGACGGCTGATATCAAAAAAAAAAGAACAGTATGCGAGATTTAAGTTGGAGGACTTGGATGACGAAATTGATGTGCTGGTTTTCCCGAAACTTTTCGGCGGACTGGCGAAAGATACTCTGAAAATGGATGAGATGGTGGTTGTGGCCGGACGGCTCAATATAGACGCCGAACCGCCGGAGCTCATTGCCGATGAAATTGTTACTTTCAAAGAGGCAAGAAAAAAACTTGTCCGGTTTATTTCAATCAATATAAGTGAAGTCGCGCTTGAAAAACAGATGCTTGAAAAGTTGAAGGACTTTTTAAAACCGCACCGTGGTATAGCCAGAGTGGAGTTTTCCGTTTCCGACCGCACCGGTAAAAACAGCACAAAAATTATGACCGATTTAGAAATAGAACCGAATGACGCCGTGCTCTCAGGAATTGAAAAAATACTCGGCAAAGGCGTTGTTACTTTTTCTTGACATTTTCCAAAAAAAAAGTAAAATAGAAAAATAGAATTAAGTGATAAGTGGTAAGGATTAAGAAGGCAGTAGTAAGGATTAAGTCGCTCGTTTCACTCGCTTTAAGAATTAAGTTTTAACTTATTACTTAATCCTTATAACTTAATCCTGACATCTTAATCCTTAATACTGAACAGGGAGGTTATTTTATGCGTAAATGGCTTTTGGCTTTTGTCGGATTGATGATTTTTGTTTCGCAGGGTCTGGTCGCGCAGCAAACGGGTGTAGCGGTTTATCAGAAAACACCGGCAGCCGTTTCAAAACCCGCACCAGCACCGACGGTCTCACAGCCGGCCCCCAAACCTGTTGATTACTATCAGATGTTAAAATCAAGCGAAGCGGTAAAAAGAAGAATTGCTGTTGATAACATCGGAAGATTTAGAAATCAGAACGATATTCCAGTATTAATTGGCGCTTTAAGCGATGCCGATGCCGGAGTAAAAATTGCCGCATGCGATTCTCTGGGACTTATGAGAGCACAGCAGTCAACGGATAAAATAATTTCACTTCTTAACGATAAGGATTCGCAGGTCAGGCAAAGTGCGTGCGTGGCGTTGGGATATATCGGCGACCCGAAGGCGCAGACGGGACTTATTGAGAGAGTGAAAAACGACCCCGATAACTCGGTGAAAATGCAGGCAATTTTAATTTTGGGAAATATGCGTTCGGCTGGTAGCATTGACTCGCTTATTCCTTTACTAAAAGATAAAAATCCTGATATGCGGCTTATGTCCGCTCAAGCACTTGGTAAAATCGGCGATGCGAAAGCGGCACCGGCTATAAAGGATTCGCTTTTAATTTCAATTGAAGAAATGAAAATTGAAAAAGAACCGTATCGTCAGGGACAATATAAAAGATTGGTAACGGCGCAGGTTTCTGCGTTGGGCGATTTGAAAGATAAATCGTCTGAGGGAAAAATTGAAGAATTACTTAAAAATGATGACAAATCGGTAAAACTTTCCGCGGCTGCAACTTTGGGAAAATTGGGCAACAAATCAGGACTGTCCGTTGCCAAAGAACTTGCTAACGATAAAGACGATACTATAAGGATACAGGCGGTTGAATCACTCGGAAATATCGGCGATGTTTCAGCGATTCCTATTCTGGAAAAAATATTCAATACCGAAACGAATAATAACATAAAAGAAACCGCCAGAACCGCACTTTATAAACTCGGATGGAGACCGCCGCAACCCAAACCGGTAAAGAAGGAGATGAGGAAATGAAATTTGAAATGAAAGGCGGAAAAAGTAAGACGGTAGACGGTAGACGAAAAATCAATTGCCGATTGTTTTTTATTTTGTTTTTACTTCTCACTTCTCACTTCTCACTTCTCACCTGTCTTTATTCCGAAACACCCAAACCGTCGTTAATAATTGATATTCCGACGGCAGAGGTAATTGAGTATTCAAATTACGATTTGAGTTTTCGTATGCACGGTGCCGGCGGCATTCTGTCAAAAATGACCTTCGGAGTTTTTAAGCCGATAAATATCGGGATTTCTTGGGATGTGGACAAACTTATCGGCACGGGCAGTGAGAAAATAGATACACAGCCGCCAGCAATTTTGTTTAAGGCGCGGGTTTTCGCTGGCGGACTGAAACTTCCCGCAATTTCTCTCGGTTATGACGGTCAGGGCTACGGCACTTACGACGGTGATACCGATAAATATCAATACAGAGAAAAAGGAATTTATCTTACTTTAACACGGGAATATTTTGTCCCAGGACTTGAGATGTCGTTCGGCGGCAATATCTATGATTTTGACGGCGACGGCGTCTACGGATTTCTCGGCGCCACTTTCGGGATTGAAAACAAACTGTTGTTTTTGACCGAATATGATAATATAAAAAGTATGCCCGATAACCGGGCAAATATCGGAATAAAACTTTTTATCACCGATAATGTTGATGTGTCCGTCGCCGGAAGAAATCTTTTTAAGGGAACCCGGTCGGAAAGAATCGCAATTGTAAATTACAGGGGAAAGTTTTAAGAGACCGCGGAACAGACGCGGAACTAAAACGCAGAACAAACGCGGAAATTGTAGGGGCGGATTTATCCGCCCGATTCTGTGTCAGTTCCGCGTGATATCAAAAAAATCTGCGTTGTTCTGCTTCTAATTTATATATGTCCGAAATTACATATCTTGATTTTGAAAAACCCATAGCGGAACTTGAAAACAAAATTGCGGAGTTGAAAAAATTTTCCGCCGAGCAGAAACAGGACTTATCCGTTGAAATAAAGACACTGACTGAAAAACTGGATAAACTGAAAACTGATATTTTCTCGTCTCTTAAACCATGGCAAAAAGTACAAATTGCAAGACATCCCAACAGACCTCACACACTTGAATTCATAAATCTTATTATGACGGACTTCATAGAACTTCACGGCGACAGGCATTTTGCCGATGATAAGGCAATCATCTCGGGTTTTGCGAAATTCAACGGCGAACCGGTTGCAATAGTAGGTCACCAGAAAGGAACAGATACCTCCGAAAATATGTTGCGAAATTTTGGTATGCCCAATCCCGAAGGTTACAGAAAAGCACTACGCATATTCAAACTTGCCGAAAAATTCAACAGACCCGTCATTACTTTTATTGATACTACCGGGGCATATCCGGGAATAGGCGCCGAGGAAAGAGGTCAATCGGAAGCCATCGCAAGAAATCTATTTGAGATGTCACGATTAAAGATTCCGATTGTTGTTTGTGTTATCGGAGAGGGAGGAAGCGGCGGAGCGCTGGCGATTTCCGTCGGTGACCGACTTTTAATGCTTGAAAATGCCGTCTATTCCGTAATTTCCCCCGAGGGCTGTTCCGCAATTTTATTTAAGGATGCCTCGGCGGAAAAAATTTCTGAGGTTGCGGAATCGTTAAAACTTACCGCACAGGACTTAAAAAAATTTGAGATTATAGATGAAATAGTAAAAGAACCGTTGGGCGGTGCGCACAGAAATCCAGAAGAAACCGCAAAAATACTTTCCTGTGCAATAAAAAAACATCTCTTGGAACTTAAAAAATTATCAACAGAAAAATTACTTGAAGAAAGATATGAAAAATATAGAAAAATCGGAGAATATAAAGAAGGTAAAAGGTATAAATTAAATGTTTAAATGGAGGAACAAATGGAAAAGTACAATGATGTTGATGTTTTGATTAACGATGCGGTGTTTGGGGATGATGAGACGAAAAAATACTGCCGGTATCTTATTCGCAAAAAAGCGCAGGAAAAAGGACTCGGCCCCGCTTCGCCTTACGAACTTTACAAAGCAATTGGCAAAGGCGAAATTTCCGGGTTTTCCGTGCCTGCGATGAATATTCGCGGTATGGCTTACGATATGGCTCGGGCCGCGCTGCTCGCGGCAAAAAAAACAAAATCGGCTGCAATAATTTTTGAGATTGCAAGAAGCGAAATGGGCTACTGTGACCAGAAACCGTCGGAATTTGTGTCATCTGTTCTCGCGGCCGCACTCAAAGAAAATTATGAATATCCGGTTTTTATTCAGGGAGACCATTTCCAGGTAAAAGAAAAAAGTTACAAAACAGACCCTAATAAAGAAGTAGATGGAATAAAAAAATTGATTGCGGAATCTATTGATGCCGGTTTTTATTCAATTGACCTTGATACTTCAACGCTCGTTGATTTGTCAAAATCTACCGTAAAAGAACAGCAAGAAAGAAACTACGATGTCGCGGTGCAACTTACAAAGTTTATCCGTTCCATTGAACCGGAAGGCGTAACGGTTATGCTCGGGGGAGAAATAGGAGAAATCGGCGGCAAAAATTCAAACGAAGTGGAACTCCGGGCATACATTGAGGGCTATAATGAAACTCTCGGTTCCGGGAAAACCGGAATTTCCAAAATCGCGGTTCAGACGGGCACGGAACATGGCGGCGTTCTTGATGCGAACGGCAAGCCGGTAAAAAATGTAAAACTTGATTTCGCAATTCTTGAAAAACTATCTAAAATTGCACAAAAGGATTACGGACTCGCTGGCTGTGTCCAACATGGTGCTTCAACTCTGCCGTCGGATATGTTTGACAAATTCCCGAAAACAGGCACGGCAGAAATACACCTCGCGACCGAATTCCAGAATATGATTTTTGACCATCCTGAATTTCCCGCTCAACTGAAAAGTGAAATTTACGAGTGGCTTAAAATCAATGCGGCATCTGAAAAAAAAGAGGGGGAAACGGAATCCAAATTTCTTTATAAAACCCGCAAAAAGGCATGGGGGCAATTCAAAAAAGAAACATGGTCAATTGACGAAAATATAAAAAAAGAAATAATGTCGGAACTTGAAAAAAAGTTTGTCTTTCTTTTTGAAAAACTGAATGTCGTCAATACGGACAAAATGGTGAAAAAATATATTAAAACGCCAAAAGTAGAAATTAAAAAGCCCGAAATTGCCACATCCGAAAAATTTGAAGGCGCTGATTGAAGGAGGTAAAGTTTATGTCAACAAACACTGTTAATATCGAGGTGTTTTATGGTGAATAAAAAAATTATAGCAAAAGAGTGGCTTTTTCTTATTTCTTTTTTATTTTTTGGATTAATAATTTTACCAATGTTATCATCTTTAATACTTACGGGAACATTAAATGATATTGGTCTTTTTTATGATCCGTTAGTTGAATTAGGGAGAACATCAAAGCGGGGTTATGATAAAGGGATGTTTATTTATAATCCTGATTTTTTTAATAGATGGTTATTTATTTTATCCCCATATATTCTTTTTAATTTTATACGGTCAATAATTTGGGCAATAAAACAAATTAGAAACAAATAATTGGAATAAAAGGAAATCAGGAACGGTTGTTAAGGGGAATGCGTTATATAGTATGTCAAAACAAAAAATATCTGAACTTCAGACGGAAAGGGCAAAGTTTAAGCCGGTTCTTCCGGCAATAATTAAAAACGGTCCTGCAAAGGTTATACCAAAATTCGGAACACCGACAAAGAGCGTTAGCGACCATGAAACGGTGCAAAAACTTTTCCCGAATACTTACGGGATGCCGTCGGTGAGATTCGTTAACGGCAAAAATTCGGAAATATCAAAAAAAATTATAAACGTCGGCGTCGTACTATCCGGCGGGCAGGCGCCGGGCGGACACAATGTTATTGCAGGACTTTTTGACGGCTTAAAAAAAGCGAATCCTAAAAATAAACTTACCGGATTTCTCGGCGGACCATCGGGAATACTTGAAGATAAGACGATAGAGATAACGGCTCCATTTTTAAGCAAATACAGAAACACCGGCGGGTTTGATATTATCCAGTCGGGACGGACAAAAATAGAAACGCCGGAACAGTTTGAGCAGACGAAAAAAAACTTACTTGCTCATAAAATAGATGCGTTGGTCGTAATCGGAGGAGATGATTCAAATACCAATGCTGCGCTTCTTGCGGAATATTTTAAAAAAGAAAAAGTAAATATAAGTGTTGTAGGTGTCCCAAAGACAATTGACGGCGACTTAAAAAACGAACAGATTGAAGCGTCTTTCGGTTTTGACACTGCGACGAAAATATATTCGGAATTGACCGGAAATATATGCCGAGATGTCAACTCGGCAAGAAAATACTGGCATTTTATTCGCCTTATGGGAAGAAGTGCATCACATATTACTCTTGAAGTGGGCTTAAAGACACAGCCGAATATCGTGCTTATCGGGGAAGAGGTTCTTGCAAAAAAAATGACTCTCTCGCAGATTGTTGATGGTATTGTTGATATTATCGTAAAACGTGCCGAAATGAAAAAGAATTTCGGCGTTGTGCTTGTGCCGGAGGGCTTAATTGAATTTGTCCCTGAAATGAAAGAACTTATATCTGCTCTAAACGATGTTCTGGCAGAAAATGAGGCAACACTTAACGCGATGTCCACCCTTGAAGAGAAAAAGAATTTCGTTTGTGAAAAACTTCCCGAAAACCTTGCGGCGCTTATGAAATCACTGCCTGATATTATTTCATCGCAACTTTTAATTGACAGAGACCCTCACGGGAATGTTCAGGTTTCTCAAATTGAGACGGAAAAACTTCTTATAGAAATGATTAAGAAAAAATTAGTAGAATTAAAAAAAGACGGAAAATACGGCGGAAAGTTTTCTGCAATCACTCATTTCTTCGGTTATGAAGGACGCTGCGGTGCACCGAGTAATTTTGATGCAAATTATTGCTATGCACTGGGATATAATTCGGCGGTATTGTCGCTTAATAATTTATCGGGATATTTGTCGTCGGTAAGAAAACTGGTAAAAAAAGCCGAACTCTGGGAATGCGGCGGCGTACCGCTTACAATGATGATGACGATAGAGAGACGGAAAGGCAAAGAAAAACCGGTTATAAAAAAAGCATTGGTGAATCTTAACGGACTGCCGTATAAAACATTACTTAAAAATAGAGATACATGGGCAATGACGGAAAATTATCTATATCCCGGACCGATTCAGTATTTCGGTCCCTATTCAGTGACAGACATAACAACAATCACGCTTAAAGAGGAACAGAAATGAATGAATTGAATCTGATTACCTGTATCGTTCAGCGAGGAAAAGCGGACAAAGTAATAAAAGATGCAATTAAATCGGGTGCGGAAGGTGCTACGGTTTTTTATGCTCGCGGCACCGGCGTTCGTCAGAAACTGGGCTTCTGGGGAAAAATTATTACACCTGAAAAAGAAGTGATTTTAATTGTCACGAAAAAATTGCAGACCGACGCTGTTTTTGAGGCGATTATAAAATCCGGCAAACTTGCTCAACCGGGGCAGGGCTTTGCTTTCGTTCACTCGGTAGACAGAGCAGTGGGGTTTTTGACAGAACACAGAACAGACACGAAATAAGACACAGAACAGACATGGAAAAGTTCCGCGCCAGTTCCGCGGTATTCTATGAAATTTTCATTTTTATTTTTTTTAGCAGGTATAACCGTTTTTTCGCTATACGGTAAAAATTTTGCTAAAAAAACAACCGGCGACATAACAAGGGCAGTAAAATCATTTCAGGAAACAACGGGAACGGTACAAAAACCGGTTAATAAAGAACAACTTGAAACGCTTAAAAATTTAAATTCCGAACTCGGGTTTTCCGCTGATAAGCCGATGGTTGAAGTTGATGTTGTCTCGCCGATAATGGACAAACTCGGGCAGGCGATTCCAAAGGATGTCCCGAAAAATTTAACGGAAATTGCGGCAGAATTTTACTTGAAAAAAGTTGAGGCGTTAAAATTATTTATATCAGAATACAACTCAAAAATAACATTTTTTGCAGTATTAATAGTTTTTATTTCTTTTATTTCCAAGTGGCTTGATATCTATAAACTTGCATATTTGTTAAGTCGGCTCGGATGGTTTTTTTCACAGTTCACCCTCGTAATTCTTTCACTTGCCGCAATTTCTATCTGGTTTTCACTGAAAAAAAATCTCTGGCTTGATGTCGGCAGTAATTTATTTTTTATACCGTTGCAAGTGCTTGCCGCCTCGTCTTTCGCTTTCAAAATAATGGATTCAAACTTTCCGGTATGGAACCGTTTATTCGGAAGTTTTATTTTGCCTATTGTTTCTGGAATAGCCACAAACGCAATAAGATTTTTATGAAATTTAAAAAAATATTAAAACCTGTAATTGTATATATTTCAGTTACTATTTTTGGATATTTTTTATTTTCTGCAACCTGGGGTGGAATAAGTGGTATCATATTTGCGAGTAAATTTCACAGAAACTCTGAATATCAAAAAGAAATACACAAAGCAATAAAATCCGTTGAATATGAAGATTTAATGGATGAAAAAAAAATGTGGGATAAAGTTCCACAAGAAATACAAGAAAAAATATCGAAACTCACCAAAGAAAATTTAAAAGCGGTTAATTGGTTTCCAATACACCTGCTTACAAATTTTGGAACTTTTGCTATATTAGGGTTTATCGTTGGTTTAATTCTTAAAGATTACAGGTTTTCCGGAATAATCCCACTTCTACTATTATTTTTGACCTTGAAAATTTTAACTTATGAAGATTTTGTATTTATAAGTAAGTTCGTTACAGTATTGTGTGGCATAACTTCACAATTTATTGCCGTATATCTATTTTCATTCCTTGCTTATATAATAAAATCAAAAAAGAAGTTAAACAACATAAGCAATTATCCCGCCGCCTAAAACAATGTCTTTTTTGTAAAAAACAGCGGATTGACCCGGTGTGATTGAGAGTTGCGGTTTTTCAAATATAACTTTTGCGGTTTTATTTTTCATCAAATATATTTTTGCTTTTGATTCCTTGTGTTTGTATCTTATTCTTACATTTGCAATGAACGGAGATTTTTTCGGCGGCGAAACTGTCCACGAAATATCTTGTACTAAAAACTCTTTATTTAAAAGTTCTTCTTTCTTGCCGACTACAATTTCATTTTTTTCTGCATCAATTTTTACAACATAAATAGAATACCCGACTGAAATTCCAAGCCCGTGCCTCTGTCCGATGGTATAATAAGAAATCCCTTTATGTGTCCCTAAAACCTTTCCCAAAGTATCAACAATTTTTCCCGGTTTTATCTGCGGTAACCTGCGTTCCAAAAATTTGCGGTAATCTGCGTCTTCAACAAAACATATTTCCTGACTTTCCTTTTTATCGGCGACTTTTAATTTTAACTTTTTTGCTAACTTTCTAATTTCCGGTTTTTTGTAATCACCCGCCGGAAATAAAATATGCGGAAGATTTTTCTGATTAAGCCCGTAAAGAAAATACGACTGGTCTTTTGTTTCATCAACTCCTTTTTTGAGCAGATACTTAACTTCGGACTTCGGACTTCGGACTTCGGACTGTCTTACTATTCTCGCATAATGCCCGGTTGCCAAAAAATCGCAGCCAAGTCCTTTTGCAAATTTAAGCATCTCGCCAAATTTTATTTTTACATTACAAATAATGCAGGGATTAGGAGTCCTGCCTCTCATATATTCGGAAACGAAATTTTCAATTACATATTTTTCAAAAACTCTTCTTTTATCAATTACATAATGTTTTATACCTAATTGCTGTGCTGTCCGTTGCGCTTCATTTATATCATCCGGCGAGCAGCACTGTTTTTCAGATGATTTTTTTTTGCATAAAAAAAGCCGCATTGTGCATCCAATAACTTCATAACCGGATTTTTTAAGAATATAGGCGGCAAGTGATGAATCAATACCGCCCGACATTAAAACAAGAACTTTTTTTTTCATAAATTTTGAATTATAACATTTGGTCTAATTGAATTATTTTGGTTTTTGTTCAGGATGGTTTTTGTAGTAATCGTCAACAGCAGCACGGAGAGCTTCTTCGGCGAGAACCGAGCAGTGCATTTTGACGGGAGGCAACCCGCCTAATGCTTCGGCGACGGCACGGTTGGATATTTTTAATGCCTCGTCAACAGATTTTCCTTTTACCATTTCCGTTACCATTGAGGATGTGGCAATTGCGGCACCGCAGCCAAACGTCTTGAACTTCGCATCAACGATAATTCCATCTTTTACTTTAATATAAAGCCGCATTATGTCGCCGCAGACAGGATTACCGACATTTCCAACGCCGTCTGCATCGGCAATTTCTCCGACATTTCTCGGATTATTAAAATGTTCCATCACTTTTGACGAGTATTGCATAGATAACTCCAATTAAGAATTAAAAATTCACAATTCACAATTAAAAATTACAATTGACAAAAGAATTTTACATTTTTCATTTTGCATTTTTAATTGATTTTATCCTGTCTTCCCATAACGGCGACATTGACCTCAAACGCTCAACGATTTTCGGCAAAATTTCCAAAAGTTTATCAATATCTTTTTCAGTTGTGTAATGACCGAGTGAAAATCTTACGGAGCCCTGCGCCTTTTCCGGCGGCACACCCATTGCGGATAAAACATGTGAGGGCTCCAAAGTTCCCGAAGTGCAAGCGCTTCCCGTTGAGGCGGCAAAGCCCTCCAAATCCAGCGACATCAAAATACCTTCGCCCTCAATATAATTGAAAGAAATGTTGGATGTGTTGTAAATCCGTTTTTCAGGATGACCGTTAATCTGGGTGTATTTAATTTTTTCAAGAATTCCTTTTTCAAGTTTCTGACGGAGAGCCAAAATTCTTTTTGATTCCTTATCCATATCACGATGTGCAATTTCAAGTGCTTTTGCAAGCCCGACGATATAGGGAACATTTTCGGTGCCGGCACGTCTATTTTTTTCATGACTTCCGCCGTGAAATAGCGGATGAAGTTTTGTGCCTTTTCTCACATAGAGAACGCCGCTCCCTTTCGGAGCATAAAATTTATGTCCCGAAAGCGAGAGCAGGTCAATTCCCGTTTTTTTCACATTAAACGGAATTTTGCCGACAACCTGCACGGCATCAGTGTGAAAAGTTATACTTTTTTCCTTTGCAATTTTTGCTATTTCCTCTATCGGTTGAATCGTTCCGACTTCATTATTGGCGTACATTATTGAAATTAAGACCGTTTTTTCCGTTATTGATTTTTTCACATCGTCGGGGTTTACAATTCCGTATTTATCCACGGGCAGATATGTGACATCAACACCGAATTTTTTAGAAAGATATTCACAGGGTTCAATCACAGAATGATGCTCAATAGTGGAGGTAATTATGCGGCAGTTTTTATCCTTATTGGCAAATGCCGTTCCTTTAATTGCAAAGTTGTTTGATTCTGTTCCGCAGGATGTAAAAACGATTTCAGACGGATTTTCCGCGCCCAAGAATTTTGCAATTTTTTCCCGCGCATCCTCAACCGCTTTTCTTGTTTCCTGCCCGAACGAATGAACGCTGGAAGGATTACCGTAAAAATCCTTAAAATACGGCAGCATCGCATCAAGCACTTCCGGATGAACAGGCGTGGTCGCATTATAGTCAAGATATATTTTTTTCATTTTTTCCAGCTGAGCGAAGCAAAAACTTTTGCCAGACCTTTGAGGAGCGACTTTTTCGTTCCAAGAGCGACGACAGAGCGAAGCCGACAAGGTGGTCGGCTGAGCGTGTCTGGAAAAGTTTATTGCTGAGTGATTTTATCAAACCGTTGAATAAAAGTCAAGTATTTTGTATAATTTCCAATCGGCTACAAGGTCTATCGGGATAATAATTTAACACCGCTGAATCCTGATTTAATTCCAAAGAACCAGCCCGCATTTACGGACATAGGACTGACAAACGGGAAAACGTATACATATACTATTTCAGTGGTTGACAATCTCGGTCAGGAAGGGACAAAATCAAGTCCCATTCAAGTAGTCCCGCAGGCAGGGATTGAATGGGGCGGTTCGCAATAAAAATGTAGCCCCCGATTTCAATCGGGGATGAGTCCCGCAATAGGGACGAACAAGAGGTATGAAATGAGAAAAACAATTTTAGCAGTTACAATGGTTTTGGCTTTTGGCTGGGCGGTGGTGCAGGGGCAGACGTCAACGGAAACGGCAACACAACTACAACAAAACACAACCGAGCAGGTGCAGATAGAGGAGTATGTGCCGAAGGTAATAATAGAAGGCAAATGGGGAACAGTGCCGGGGGAATTTGGCTTTGGTGATAATCCATATAATGGACCAGCCAGTTTTGATTTGGATCAACTTGACCCCACCCCCAAAAACTGGGC
>DHFT01000047.1 GCA_002402375.1 Elusimicrobia bacterium UBA4817
TGTTATGACAACCAATGCCGCCTCTTGTGCGCTGGTAAAATTTGCGCCGGACGGTTCAATCAATCTTTCAATGGGAACTATTGACTACGGGCAGGGTGCGTTAACGGCGCTCAGCCAGATTTGTGCGGAAAGGATTCAACTGCCTTTTGAAAAGATACATATGTCGCGTGAAACGGATACCCAGTTTTCACCTTACGAATGGCAGACGGTTGCATCTCGCGGTACCTGGTCGGTAGGGAATGCCATAGTTGCCGCCTGTGATGATGCGATAGAAAAAATAAAGAAAAATGCATCATATCTTTTTAAGACGCCTGCAAAAAATCTGGTTTATGAAAAGGGCTTTGTTTTTATTAAAAACAACCGGAAAAAGAAAATTCCGATAGAGCAACTTATTCACGGTTATATGTTTGAAGACGGGCATACCGAAGGCGGTCCCGTCGTCGGTTACGGTTATTTTATGCCCAACATTCAGAACGCCGATAAGGAAACCGGACAGGGCAGGTGTGTCGGCGAATGGACGGGCGGTTGTCAGTCGGTTATAATAGAAATTGACACGGAAACCGGTGTTATAACCCCGATAAAAATGGTAACGGCAATTGATGCCGGAAAAATCGTAAATCCGAAACTTGCCCGCGGGCAGATAGTCGGTGCGATGGTCCAGGCATTGGGTTCGGCAATATACGAAGGAATAATTTATTCGGATAAAGGTAAAATGCGTTCCGACCATTTCACCGATTACAAAATTCCTACGCCGGAAGATGTCTTCAACTGCGATATGGAAGTTATTTTCATAGAGACGCCGGAGGAGGGTGGTCCGTTCGGAGCAAGGAGTTTGGCGGAACATCCTGTCGTAGCATTGCCGTCGGCTATCGGCAATGCCGTCCACAACGGAACGGGTATAGATTTTTTTGAGTTGCCCATAACATCCGATAAATTGCTGATAAAGTTAAAGGAAAAAAAGTCGCTCACAAGCAAGTTTCTTTGAGACGCTCGTCAGAACTCGCTCTGCAATTTGCTCCTGGAAGGAATAAGTCGCAAATTGAGGCTCTGCAGAAACTTCTTGTTCGCTCCGTGAGTAATAGGGTAAATAATTATGTTTTCGCGATTTGATTATTATGCGCCTCAAACGTTGAACGATGCCTTCGCCGCGTTAAGCAAAAACGGGAATGCCCGTATACTTGCCGGCGGCACCGATCTGGTCGTCAACATCCGTTCCGGTAAAATAAAACCGTCGCTTATTGTTGACCTGAAAAAAATCAAGTGGCTTTCCGGCGTTACAAAAACCGACAGGGGCATAGAAATAGGCCCGCTTACGACTATGAACGAACTGGCTGAATCATCTCTGTTAAAAGGCCCGTATTCGCTTTTAAGTTATGCCGCAAAAATTATGGGATGTTATGAAATAAGAAACAGGGCTACCGTCGGCGGAAATATAATCAACGCCTCGCCCGGCGCTGAAACCCTTACGCCCCTTACAGTGCTTCATGCGTCGGTGGAAGTTTCCGGCAACAATAACAAAAAACTGATTCCGCTTAATAAATTCGTTACCGGCCCCAACAATACCGTGCTTTCCGGAGGCGAAATAGTAACAAAAATAATTCTTCCTTTTTATCCGCAGTTGACGGCCGGTTATTATATGCGGCGTGCCCGCGTAAAAGGTATGGATTTGGCATCTGTTAACTGCTCCGTTCTGGTTGTGAATCCGAATAATATTGAGAAATGTCAGGTGAGAGCGGCTTTCGGAACCGTTATGCCGACGCCTTATAGGTCACAAAAAGCGGAGGAGATTTTGTCGGGCAAAAAAATCACTCTTGATTTAATAAAACAGGCCGCATCCGTTATAAATTCCGAGATAAATCCAAGGGCGACATCTTTGCGTGCCACACCTGAATATAAACGTTTTATGGTTGAATATTTTCTGAAAACCGGTTTATCAAAAATTTTAGGGGTGACATTTTGATGAAAATAAAATTCAAATTAAACGGTGAACTAAAAACCGCCGAGATAGTTTCTTATATGACGCTTCTTGAGGTTCTGCGGGATACATTCGGTCTTACCGGCACAAAGTGCGGTTGCGGCAACGGAGAATGCGGCGCCTGCACCGTAATTATGAACGGCCACCCTGTTCGTTCCTGTCTCATTTTAGGAGTTGAAGCGGACGGCAGCGAGATATTTACGATTGAGTCCGTTTCCGCTAATGGTCTTAGTGATTTACAGAAGGCATTCCTTGAAGAAGGTGCCGTGCAGTGCGGTTTTTGCACCCCGGGTTTTATCATGGCCGGCGAGGCGTTGTTTAAGAGAACGCAAAATCCTACCGATGAAGAAATAAAAATAGCCCTCGGCGGGCATCTTTGCCGGTGCACGGGCTACGATGCCATATTCAAAGCATTCAAAAAAGTCAAAGTTAAAAAAACTTTGTAACCACAGATGGACGCAAATTTTCATGGATTAAAAAACCACAAATTATTTTTGTTTCTTTGAATTTATCTGTGTGAATCCGTGGCAAGGTTTTTCAATGGTCAGATTATGAAAAAAACCTTATCTAAAAATAATTTTCATTCAGTAGGCAATTCCGTTATTCGCAATGATGTTATAGAAAAAGTTACAGGCACTGCGAAATATATTGACGATTATAAATTCGGCGATATGCTTTACGGCGCCACTGTCCGAGCAACAGTGCCTCACGGAAATATAAAATCTTTTAATTCCGCCCTCGCCTTAAAAATAGACGGTGTTATAGCGGTTTATACATATAAAGATGTGCCCGGGAAAAATGAAGTTCCATTTATTTTAAATGATTATCCGTTGTTGGCTTCCGACAAGGTTTTGTTTCACGGCCAGGCCATCGCCCTGGTTGTCGCAAAAACTCCTGAAATTGCAAAATTCGCCGCCAAAAAAGTGGAGGTTACATACCAAGAACTGCCGGCTATTAACGATGTGCATCAGTCGTTAAAAAAGGATGCCGTTAAAATTTTCGGTAATGATAACATTTTTAAAAGATACGACATTATTCGCGGCGATGCGGAAAATGTATTTGAGAAAGCTGCCGTTGTTGTAGAAGGAAAATACACCACTAACTATCAGGTGCATGCCTACCTTGAAACGCAGGGTATGGTGGCTGACCCTCAACCCGACGGAAGTATTGTTATTTACGGCTCCATGCAGTGTCCTTTTTATATCCACGATGCAATAGTTCATATTCTTAATGTGCCGCAAAATAAAGTGCGCATCGTCCAGACGACGACCGGAGGTGCTTTCGGCGGAAAAGAGGATGTCCCTTCAATAGTTGCGGCGCACGCCGCACTTGCGGCTTATTTATCCAAAAAACCGGTAAAAATTATTTATTCCCGCGAGGAAGATTTTCAGGCGATGTCAAAAAGGCATCCCTCTTACATTGAAATGAAATATGCCGCCGATAAAAAAGGAAAAATAACAGCGGCACAGGTCCGATATATTTTAGACGGCGGTGCATTTTCAACTTTAAGTCCGGTGGTTTTATGGCGCGGCGCCGTGCATGCTGCCGGTCCGTATAATATTCCCAATGTTAAAATTGAGGCAATTTGCGCTGCTACAAATAAAGTGCCGTGCGGCGCTTTCCGCGGTTTCGGCCAGCCGCAGACAACTTTTGCCAATGAATCGCTGATTGACGAATTGGCCGTTAAATTAAACATTTCGCCGTTGGAATTGAGACGAATAAATATGATGAAGGTCGGCTCCCGGACGGCGACAGGACAGAAAATCACACGCAGTTGCGGACTGGAAAAAGTCATAAAGCAGGTCGTCCAAAAATCCGACTGGAATAAAATATATTTGTCTCCGGAAAAACGTACGGGCACAATAAGAACCGGTATAGGCATAGCGGCAAGTTTTTACGGTGTGGGGCTTGGCGCCGGAGGAAAATATTTAGACCGCGCGGGAAGTTATGTTCAGGTTCAAAAAGACGGCACCGTAATAATTGCCATCGGCAACACTGAACTCGGACAAGGCGTGTTCACGGTTATTTCGCAGATTGCCGCCGAAATGCTGGGTTGTCCGTATAATTTTGTAAGAGTGCTCAAGACGGATACTACCCGTGTTCCGGATAGCGGGCCTACCGTTGCCTCAAGGTCAACGCTGATGTCCGGCAATGCCGTCCGAAACGCGGCGGGAATTATCCGGCTAAGAATAGATAAAATGGTTTTGGAAATGCTTAATGTAAAAAGCGGTGCTGTTAAATCAAACGGTAAAAATTATTTTTTATCATCCGACCCGAAAAAGAAAGTTCGCTATCAGGATGTCGTCAAAAAATGTTACGGTAAAAGAATAAACCTTACTTCTAACGGCTGGTACGCCGGCGAAGATGTAACTTTTTCTCAGGAAACCGGTCAGGGCAATGCGTATTATACGTATTCGTATTCGGCAACTGCGGCAATTGTAAAAGTTAATACTGAAACCTGCGAAGTTAGCGTAGAAAAATTAGTCAGCGGGCATGACATAGGCAAGGCGCTCAATCCGCAACTCTGTGAAGGTCAGATTGAGGGCGGTGTTATTCAATCGCTGGGTTACGCTTTAACTGAAAACCTTATCATTAAAAACGGCATTATGTTAAATCCGAGTTTCGCGGGATATTTAATTCCGACTTCTTCGGATATTCCGGAAATTATTCCGGTAATTGTTGAAGAACCATATCACGACGGTCCTTTCGGTGCGAAAGGGCTCGGCGAACCGCCTATGATTACTCCGGCGACGGCTATAGCGAACGCAATTTACAATGCCACGGGTTGGCGGACGGATAAATTACCGGTAACACCGGAAGTTTTATTGGATATAAAAAAACATTTATGGAAAAAAATATAAAATTTATATTGAATGGAAAAGAGGTTGAAGTCACAGTTCATCCGGTAAAGACGCTGCTTAAAGTATTGCGTGAAGATCTTGGGCATACTGAAGTGAAAGCGGGATGCGAGCAGGGAGAGTGTGGCAGTTGTACGGTTATTATTGACGGGAAAATAGTGAATTCCTGCATCTTTCCGGTCGGCCAGGCGGAAGGTTCAAGCATTATTACGATAGCCGGGTTATGTAAAGAAGGAGAACTTCATCCTATACAAAAGATTTTTATTGAAGAAGGCGCTGTCCAGTGCGGTTTCTGTACTCCAGGTATAATACTTGCCGTTAAGGTTTTGCTTGACAGAACGTTGTCGCCCGGTGACGAAGAAATTCGGGAAGCGGTTTCCGGAAATCTGTGCCGCTGTACGGGTTATTCAAAAATATTTAGCGCCATAAAAAAAGCAGCGGTGTATATGAGGACCAAAAAATGATTTATCCCGAGTATATTCAGCCCGTTTCTTTAACAGATTTATGGGGCAAATTTCCGCAGGATAAAAAAATTTATTTTCTTGCCGGCGGAACTGACCTATTTAATTATTTAAGAGACGGGTTGATAGATGCCTCAAGCAGTTGCTTTGTTGATATCAGTTTGCTTAAACAATTAGACGGCATAACTGAAGAATCGGAAAATATAAGAATCGGTGCCTTGACAACTTTCAGCACTATTTCAGAAAGCGGATTATTAAAAAAGTATTGTCCGGATTTGGTTGCAGCGGCAAAAGTGCTGGGGACTCCGCAGATAGCAAACAGGGCGACCATCGGCGGTAATATCGGCAATGCTTCTCCCGCTGGCGACGCTCTTCCGTCTCTCGCGGCTCATTTTGCAAAAGCGGAGGTTGCTAATTCAAAAGGCAGTCGGTTGCTCAATATATCGGATGTATTTGCCGGTCCCAAAAAGACAACACTTGCCAACGGTGAAATAATTACGGCTGTCGTTATCCCGAAAATCAAAGTAAAAGCGGGTTTTACCGTCGTCGGAACTTTTAAAAAAATCGGCGGAAGAAAATCGCACATAATAGCCAAAGCGTCCGTTGCGGTTTTTGCCGTTGTCAAAAATAAATCGGTGGACTATATTAGTGTTGCGCTTGGCGCCGTAGGACCTAAGATAATTGAAGTAAGAAACATATCAAAAATTTTATCAGGTAAAAAGGTTTCGCCGGAATTAACGGAAAAATGCAAAGATGAAATCCGCAAAATCGCCTCCCCGATAGATGATTTCCGCTCTACCGCCGAATACAGACAAGAGGTTATCTGTCCTTTATTTGAACAGGCATTAAATGAAATAGTAAAGGACTAATTTGATGAGTCGTTCTCAAAATCTTTCCATAACGGGAATTATTCTTGCCGCAGGTTCCGGCGTCCGTCTCGGCGGCAAAGTAAAAGCACTCCTAAAACTCGGTAATAGAACATTTGTAGAAACTATTATTTCAAACTTCCAAAAATCCGGTATTAAAAATATCATTATTGTTCTCGGCTATAAGGCCAGCGTCATAAAAAAGTATTTAGAATTAAAGAAAATTTTCCGGAAGGGAACATCTCTAAAAGTTCTGGTCAACCACAATTACAATTCGCAGCAGTTGACATCTTTGAGATTAGCGATAAAAAATCTGCCTGAAAATTGCGCCGGCATAATTTTCACGCCTGTTGACCATCCGCTGGTTAAATTAACAACATATAAAAAACTTTTGTCAACTTGGAAAAAAGACAAGAGTAAAATTTGCCTTCCCAGTTACAATTACCGCAAAGGTCACCCGGCGCTTTTTCCGAAAGAGATATTTGAAAAAATTTTAACTGAAAAACTTTCCGGCGGCGCGCGTGACATAATTAAAAAATATCCGAAAAAAGTGAGATATGTCGTCGTTCACGACCCCGGCACAGTGAATGATTTTGACAGTATGGGGGATTTCCAAAAATACGGATTAGAAAAATGATAAAAACAGTTGACTTTATGCAAAACTTTATGTAAACTTTATGCAAAAGGAGACCTCTGATGTGGAACCCTGTATATAAAGTAAATAATAGGACATTGGGTCTATTGGAAAAAATTGCGGACCTGCGTTCAAAGATACAGACATCAATGATAAAACTGCCGTGGATACCGTCATTAGTCCGTGATGCTGTTGTCCGCTCGGCCCACGGTTCAACTGCCATAGAGGGCTGTACGTTATCGGTTGAAGCGGTAAAGTCGCTGCTTGACGGTAAAAAAGTTTTCGGTTATCCGGAAAAAGACGTCAATATGGCAAAAAATTACATAAGTGCAATACAATGGCTGATAAAAAATGAAAAAAAACCTGTCGTTTTTGAAAAAGATATTTTACGACTTCATAAAATCATTGTGACAGATGCATCGGATGGCGGACCGATTGGGATGTATAGAAAAGAAAATGTAAGAGCAGGTATTTATTCTGCGTCTGACTGGCATAAAGTGTCTTTCTTAATGAAGGACTTGATTGAATGGTTAAATATCGGCTCCAAAGAAATCCCTGCTGTTTTTTCCGCCGCATTATTGCATTTACAATTTGTAAATATCCATCCTTTCAGAGACGGTAACGGCAGATGCGCAAGGGCATTGGCGACATGGGAATTGTATCGCAAGGGATTTGATACGCTGCATATTTTTTCACTTGATGAAATTTTGCTTGAAAACAGAAGTATGTATATAAAAAATCTTCAACGGGTTCAAGTGGAAAAATATCCTATTGATGCATGGTTAGAATTTATGTCAGAGGCAACTCTGGAAACACTCGGGCGTATTTATAACCGCATATTATCCACAGGTATTATTACGCGGAAACCGATTTCGCTTACGACGAGACAGATAAAATTATTACAGGTTTTCCGCGAACGCGGGATATTGAACATTCGCGATATCGCGAGAACTATAAGAACCACAGTCCCCGGTGCGCATTATGTCCTTAAACCGCTTATCAAACAAGGTGTAGTCGTCAGAATCGGTAAATATAAATCCGTTAAATATACAATTGCTTCAATCGGCAAATAGTAAAATTACCGATATAAGATATTACTGCGGCGGATTTCCAAAAATACGGATTGAAAAACAAAAATTGTAATTCCCGCAAAAAAGATGTAAAATAACTTCTTGATTTTCCAACGAAAAAATAGTAACATAAAGTTCATAGTGGGTCAGAAAATCAAGGCGGTTATATTCTTAAAAAAATGAGAAAACAAAAATATAAAGTGAAAAAGAAAAACAAGAAGACGCTTACTAAATTATCTACAAAAATATTAGGTGTTGCAGAATCAGAAGAAAAGTATTTAGTAAAACGCGAAATTGAAAAAGAAGAAAAGAAATCAAAACTTGGGTTCAACAACTTGACACCCAGAGAGTGGGCTTTGCTTTCTAAAAATGTTATTAATGAAAATGAAATTTTAAATCCTGTCTGGAATGACTTGTCATCACCAAGAAATAAATATCAACTTGAGCATGGAGCAGTTTATCCTATAAAACTCGCGGAACGATTAATTAAAATGTATTCAGCAGAAGGGGATGTTGTATTTGACCCATTTCTCGGAATCGGCTCTACAATTATTGCAGCGCAATCGCAAGGCAGACACGGAGTAGGAATCGAGCTTAACCCAAAGTTTTCAAATATTGCACAACAGTGGCTTAGTGAAGTGCAAGGGCTTTTTGCAAATGATAAAGTTTATAAAATTATAAATGATGATTGCCGTAATTTGCTAAAACACATTCATAAAGATAAAATCCAACTTACTGTAACTTCACCACCTTATGCGAACTTCATAAGAAAATCTATTGAAGATAGGACAACAACACATAAAACATCAATTATTACGCACGAAAATAATAGCACAGTAAAACCATACAGTGACCACGAACAAGACTTTGGAAATTTACCTTACAAGGATTTTTTGAAAGGTATCAAAGAAATTCTCAAAGACAATTTAGAGGTTACAAAACCCGGTGGTTACTCCTGTTGGGTTGTAAAAGATTACCGGGACACTAAAAACAAAATCCCTTACATACCTTTTCACTCTGATTTAGCAGCGATAGGACAAGAGGTAGGTTGGCTCTATCAGGATTTAATCATTTGGGACCAAACAGGGCAAAGACGTTTAGTGTTACTTGGCTATCCTTCGGTATTTTATGTAAATCAAAATTGTTCATTCATTGTAGTATTTAGAAAATCAAAATGATGATTAAATCAGTACGAGAAATAGAATTTAATTTTAAAGGTGAGGATACTTCGTATCTCACCCACTCATTGCATCCATATCCGGCAAAATTTCCACCACAACTCCCCAAAAGAATTTTAGAACGGTATGCAGTAAAAGAGCAAACAGTTCTTGACCCGTTTTGCGGTTCTGGAACTACACTTATTGAAGCGAGGATTTTCGGAGTTAATGCAATCGGAGTGGATGTGAATGGATTATCAACGCTGCTTTCAAAAGTGAAAGCAACACCGCTATCGCAAAAGCAATTCAATACAATAGAAATATTTGTTTCTAAAATAGAGAACGAAGTTTTTAAATGGAAATTCAGCAACAGACCTAAAATAAAAGTAAAAGAAATTGAAGGGTTAGATCATTGGTTTCAGAATAATGTATCAGAAGAAATTACATTTTTACTTAACGAAATAAACTTAATCAAAAATAATGATATTCGGGATTTTTTAAAAATTGTTTTGTCATCAATTATTGTTCGTGTTTCAAATCAGGATAGTGATACACGCTTTGCAGCAATTGACAAGAACATTCAGAATGGATATACGCTTGAACAATTCTGCAAGAAAGCAAACGAATATAATTCCAGAATAATGGAGTATTCAAAACTCATTAATGACAAAACGGAATTACAAATATTTAATGCTGATAGCAGAAATCTAGATTTCATTCCTGATAACTCAATTGACTTAATAATTACTTCTCCACCCTATGCTAACAGTTACGATTATTATTTATATCATAAATTCAGAAAACTCTGGCTTGATTTAGATGTTAAGTTTGCACAGAATAATGAAATTGGTTCAAGGCGGGAATACTCAAGTTTAAAAGAGAATCCTGAAAAGTGGAATAACGATTTAATAAAATGTTTTATAGAAATGCAACGAGTATTAAAACCCAATCATCTTGCATTTATTGTAATCGGAGACAGCGTGATAAAAAAAGAACTGATAAAAATTGAAAAAGAAATATCGGACTTTGCTCCAAGCACTGGTTTTAGAGTTAATGAAATTTTATCTTCTGATTTATCAAATCATTCAAAAATATTTAATCCGACTTTTGCTCAAAAAGGCAAGAAGGAACATCTGATAATTTTACAAAAGCAATAATGGAAATAAGAATTTACTACGAATGTTTAGAACAGGGATATAATTACATCAAGCCCATCATTGATGAAATTCTTCTTAATAGAGATATTCCTGTCAAGTTAATAAAACGGTCACGTAAGCCAGAACAATTACCCAAAGGTGTTCTCTTTGCAATCCAGTCGTTAACCACTCCGGACATTTTAATTACTGCCATAAATGAAAACAAAGAACATCCTTTAGTTTTAATTGAGTTTACTGAAGCAGTAACCACAGAAGACCACGAATTACAAAGGACTTATGGGGCAGTTGCCTCTTATCTTTCTGATATGTATTACATCAAAGTTTCAGGATATAAAAAATCCGAAAAGATTTTTGGAGGAGCCGAATATAATCCATATTCAACTCCGAAAATTCTAATAGACAATTTTAACTACGAAGGATTTATTATTGCTGATTGGAAAACTGAGGATGAAAATATTTACAATCTCAGCAGAAGCAGTAATTTACTCGGTTGTCCCCCTCTCATACCGATTCTCAAAGATACTATACAATTGGCTGTAAAAAGTTTTATTGACTCATCTGAAAATTGGTTTAAGAATTCGATTGTATTGCTTAAGAAGAGAAACACATATCTAATATTTCGTGAAAAAGTTGATAAAGCAACCGGCACGGAAGTTCTTTTAAAAACTTGGAAAGAAAGAGAAGAAAGAAACGAGAATAGAAATAATTTGAGGTATTTCGTTGACAAAAAATGGATTGGTGCAAAAATCAATCGCTTTTCACACGCGATGGATCCTGACAGAGGAATTTTAACATTCATTTCATTTGTTTGGTCCAACTCTTATGAAATCTTTGGCATTTACGCGCTTGTAAGACAAAGAGGAGAAGATATTCTAAAAAGTGAACTGAAAAATTTAAAGCAACTTAAAACAAAACTGAAAGCAGCAATAGAAAAAGATGGAGGAGGTATTCCGAAATGGTTTGCCGATGAATTAAAAAAAGTTGTGTTATCTGCAAAAACACTAAATGCAGAGATAAATTTTCAACCCGTTTGGGAAAAATATAAAAACAAGATTTCAGAAAATAAAGTGGTAATGACAATTGCATATTTTCTTGATGGAATGTATTTAAACCATAATGGAATAAAACTATATTGGGACAGATATAAACTTTTGGGAAAGAGTAAAAGTGATTTTATTCCCTTGATGAAAAGCTACTTTGGATTCAATAATTATGTTTCCGCTATTTCCACGGAAAAAATTGAAATGGAAGTTGATGAAGATGAAGTTACATATGCAATAGTACACCGAGTTTTAATCCCCAACAAATTTCGAATAGTTTCGATTAGTTATCCTGGCTCACAAGGTGGCGGTGCAATTTTACCAGACCCTGATTTAGGAAAAGCACAACCACGAGAGTATCCTGATATTATTGCTTTACCACCAGAGAAAGATAAAAACATTGATGTCATTTTGAATGAAAGTAAAGGAATGTTTAACCAAGCAAGTGTTGAAAAAGACATGGGCAAAATTTTGCGTTATAAAACTGATAAAAAACTTCAAAAAGCATTGAAGGAAACACTCATAGTTGCAAAAGTAATAGACCAAAACGACAATGTTTATAAGATACTTATTGGTGTTGCATTTGGAGTGACAAACAACACATCGACAACTTGGAAACCAGACAAAGTTGATTTTATTTTTAGAATTGTTAATAGAGAAAATTGGGCAATTGGAATTTTTAATCAGTCATTGCGGGAGTTAATTCCGACTATTTCGGGAAAGACAAATTTCCCGGAAGTATATAAAATTGTTGACGAGCATAGCCAACAAAATTTGTTTTAAGTTTATTTTTAAAGTAGATAATGTAAAGTGACATTGTGTATAATAAATCATTATGTTTCAGGAGCGAAATATGAACGACATTTTTTCAAAAATTGCGGAATTGCAGAAGGAAAACAAACCGTTTGTTTTGGCTACTCTTGTGAATACTTCCGAGTCGGTTCCGCAGCATATCGGCGCAAAAATAATAATTCTGCCTGACGGTAAGACATTCGGGACCATCGGCGGCGGTGCTTTGGAAAAAAATACTGTTAAAGAGGCGCAGAAACTTCTATCATCGGGCGAAAACAAAGTCGTGAAGATTACTTACGATTTAACGCTCAAAAAGAACAGCGAAAGAGGAATTATGCTGGGGATGTTGTGCGGCGGTCGTGCGGAGGTTATGTTTGAGGTAGTGGTTCCGTCAAATGATATGGTCATCTGCGGCGGCGGTCATATCGGGGAAAAACTTGCAGTGCTCTGCGATATTTTGGGATTTTCATACTCAGTTATTGATAATCGGCCGGAATTTGCCGACGAGAAACGCTTTCCGAATGCCTCAAAAGTTGTCTGCAAAAAATTTTCGCAGGCGTTAAAAGAGATGAAAATAAGCGGTTCAACGGCAATCGTAATAGTTACTTTCGGGCATCTATATGACGAGGAATGTTTGAAAGCGGCGATTAAGTCACCCGCTTATTATATCGGTATGATAGGAAGTAAAAACAAGGTGGAAACGATTTTTGAGCATCTTACAAAACAGGGACTAAAAATTAGCGACAAAGTTTATTCGCCAATCGGATTGGATGTCGGCAGCGAGACCCCCGCCGGAATTGCTTTAAGTATTCTCGCTGAAATTTTGAAAGTGAAAAACAAAACCACCGGAAAATCATTGAGAATACAGGTTTAACGACAATTAAAAATATAAAATGCAAAATTGACAGTGAAACTGTCATTCCCGTGAAAACGGGAATCTATGGATTCCGTGTCAAGCACGGAATGACACTTCGTGTCATTTTTAATTTTTAATTGCTTTTTTTCTATCCGCCGCCTATAGCCATAAGTACTTTAATGTTTGCTTTGTTGGGAATTTTTTCCGAAAAGTCGCCTACCGATTTGCTGTTTGAAATAATGGTGAGATGTCTTGAATGTTCCGGTGAGAATTTTAAAGATTTTGTCAGGAGTTGCTCGTAGGTAGTTCCTTCCTTGATTTTCAAAGTAAATTTATTTTTTTTAATTTTTTTCTGCAAAGCCCCGAAAACTTCACATTCTATTGTATAGTTCATATTTCTATTTTTTTAGTGAGAGCGAGGGAAAAATTTCTGAAGAGCCTCAATTTGCGACTTATTCTTTCCAAGAGCAAATTGCAGAGCGAGTTATGAAGAGCGTCTCAAAGAAATTTGTTCCCGAGCGACTTTATTGCGGCAAGTACTTTATCCGGCGTGAAAGGGGCATTATACAGTCGCGCCCCGACGGCGTCATATATAGCATTGGCAATCACCGGACACGGACCGTTAATTCCTATTTCCGAAACGCTTTTTGCTCCGAAAGGTCCTGTCGGCTCATAAGTCGGGACAAGAATCGTTTTTATTTCAGGTAAATCTGCGGTGCTGAAAATTTTGTAATTATCAAAATTGGGGTTAAGCATTCTGCCTTTTTCGTTGAATATGTATCTTTCGCAGAGCGCATATGACAAGCCGTTTAAAACCGCACCCTCCGTTTGTCCTTCTGCCGAAATCGGGTTAATAGCCGTCCCGCAATCAACAGCCGCAACATATTTTATAACCCGCACTTTGCCGGTCAGAGTATCAACCTCCACTTCGGCAAAATGCGCCGAAAAAGGCGGCGGCGATTTGTGGGTTATGTGAGAATCGCTCGCCATTATCTGGTGCTGATGTTTTGTGTAAAGCGAATAATTTGCGATTTCAGAGAAGGTAACTTTTCCGGTTTTCCCGAACACCGTAGAATGTTCTGCTTTAAGATTTTCCAGCGGTTCTTTAAGCATTTCCGAGGCGACTTTCAATATCTGTTCTTTTACTTTCTGTGCCGTTTTTATCACTGCCTGTCCCGAAAGATATGTCGTTGAAGATGCATAAGCGCCGACGTCAAACGGCGTTAAGTCGGTATCGGACGAATAAACAATCATTTTGTCCGTCTCAGTAGCCAGAACTTCCGCTGCAATCTGTGCCATAATAGTATCTGAGCCGGTGCCAAGGTCCGTTGCTCCTATAAGCAGATTGAACGAGCCGTCCTCATTCATTTTCATAAATGCGGCGCCCATATCAATTTCCGGAATGGACGAGCCCTGCATCATTATCGTCATTCCGACTCCGCGTCTGAATCTGCCTGTTTGTTTTTTTCTTCTTTTTTGGTACCAGTTGATTTCTTTCGCGCCCAATTCAATACATTTATCAAGTCCGCAGGAAGAAATACTCTGCTCAACGCCCTCAACTCCTTCGCCGAGCGCCGCAAAAACGGGGGAGGTCTCGCCGACCAGTATATGAATTTTTTTTGACCATTCAACGATATCAACGCCGATTTTTTCAGCCATTTCGTCAAGTTGAATTCCCATCGCAAAATATCCCTCGGTAGCGCCGTAGCCGCGGTATGCACCGCAAACGGGAAGATTGGTATAGACGACATCTCCGTCAAAGATTACATTTTTGCATTTGAATAACGGAAGAATTTTGCTGCCGGTGTTGCAAAGTATCGTTAAACTGTGGGAGCCGTACGCTCCGTTATTCTGAACTATTCTCATATCTATTGCGGAAAAGGTGCCGTCTTTTTTTACGCCGGTTTTAAGATTTATTATCTGAGGATGCCTGCATCTTGAAGAGACGAATTCCTCGCTTCTCGTGTATTTTAAGCATACCGCCTGATTGGTTTTCATCGCAAGTGCGGCTACCAGCGGCTCAATAAGAACTTCCTGTTTTCCTCCGAAACCGCCGCCGATGCGCGGTTTTATCACTCTGATTTTTTGTACCGGAATATTCAGCGCTCTTGCGACTATTCTGCGCACGTGGAACGGGACCTGAGTGCTTGTTAGTATAACCATTCTTCCGTGAACGTCAAAATATGCGGTTGAGATATGTGTCTCAATCGGAGTGTGCTGAGCGTAATGAATATCGTATTCATGCTCAATAACATAGTCAGATTCTTTCAATGCTTTTTCAGCGTCGCCGATTTTTATGTCTATATGAGCGCAAATATTTTTTTTTGGTTGATATGCAAGAGGCAGAGGCATGCGGGCTTCTTTTTCATCGTGGATTACAGGTGCGTTTTTTTTTCTGGAATTTTTCGGGTCAAGGAGCGGTTCCAAAATTTCATAGTCAACTTTTATAAGTTTCAGCGCTTCGTTTGCGATTTCTTCCGTTTCCGCCGCGACCGCCGCCACCCTGTCACCGACGAACCTTACCTTATTGTCTAAGATGAAAGAATCATATGGAGACGGCTCAGGAGCGCCCTGACCTGCCGTCGTGAACGGAATCCGCGGGACGTCTTTATATGTCAGAACGGCTTTTACACCGGGCAATTTTTCGGCTTTGGATGTATCTATTTTTTTTATTCTTGCATGCGCGTGCGGACTCCATAAGACCTTCGCCCACAGCATTCCTGGTATGATAAAATCACCTACGAACACCGGCTGTCCGGTGACCAGCGCCTGTCCGTCAACTTTTATTTTGCTTTTTCCGACTTGCAGAAAATTATTTTTTACTTCGTTCATTTTTTACCTTGTAATTTTTTTGCCGCAAGTTTCACCGCATCAATAATTTTTACATATCCCGTGCATCTGCAAAGATTACCGTCTAATGCGAGTTTTATTTCTTCATCTTTTGGCATCGGATTTTTATCCAACAGCGATTTGGTGCTCAATACCATCCCCGGCGTGCAATACCCGCACTGTACGGCTCCCGTTTCCAGATATGCCTGCTGTATTTTATCCAGGTTGTTTGGTTTGCCTAATCCTTCTATAGTTGTGATTTTTTTGCCGCTTGTCCGTCCAGCCGGATAAATACAGGAGTTAACCGCTAATCCGTTTATGAGCACGACGCATGCTCCGCATTGTCCCTGCCTGCACCCTTCTTTTGCGCCGATATAACCGTGGCGTCTTAAAACATCAAGCAACGGCTCGGTATAACCTTTTATGTTAAGTTTCTTTTTTTCTTCGTTTATAAACGTTTCAATTTTCATAATTCTTTTTACCGCAGAGACGATGAGAACGCAGAGTAAATCTTAAAAATTATTTATTTTTGTCTTTCTCTGCGACCTCTGTGGCTCCGCGGTTATATTTATTGTTTATCAATTCAAGAAAAATTGCTCCCAATATTTCCCGTTTATAATCTTTTGCGACACGGATGTCCGCACTGATAACCGCTTCGTCTTGAAGTGATTTTGTCAGCAATTTTATCGTATTAGCCGTCAGTTGTTTATTTTTAAGCAGTTTCTCCGTTTTTATAAATCTTTGGGGAAGAATTGTAAGACCCGTTGCTACTATTTTTATATTTTCAATTGTGCTTTTGTTTTTTAGTTTGTAAAGTACGCCCATGCTTAAAATAGGATAATCGGTAGAGGTCAAAGAAAACTTTTTCCATCCGCCGATTAAATCTTTGTTGTCCAGCGGAATTCTGATTTCAGTAACGATATCTTTTCCCAGTATAGTTTTTGGAAGTTTGGAAAAAAATTCTTTTGCCGGATAAATTTTTCCTTTTGCCGTGATTATTTTACCATCCAGCAAAAGCAAAACTCCCGGCAGCGCCGACCACGGCCTTAAGCCCACTATGTTGCCGCCTGCCGTAATCATATTTCTGTTCGGCGTTGATGCTATTGCAATAGCGCATTTCCGAATTAAGCCGTTCCACGGTTCGCCCTGCGCCCGTTTTTGGGCTTGAGGCCAGACCGACAATTGTCCGATTGTTGTCATCGCTCCGACGGATAAGTTGTTTTTGTCCGATTTAATGTAGTTAAGATTTAGTCCGTCTAATTCTATGTATGAAGCATTCTCGGTTGGATTTATTAAAAGTGTAGTTCCCCCGGCAAGCGGTAAAATCTTTTCTTTGCCGCTATTAAGTATTTTTAACGCTTCCGGTAGTTTCTTGGGAAGATATACGGTATTATTATTCATTAAAGTAATTCTATAATATTTTTTTTATTTTGTCAACATTTTATTTATTTTCAAAAATTATTATTCCGTCTTTCCAAAAAGCCGTTTTTATTTTTAGTCCGTTCCGGAGATTATATCTTTTATAAATAAGCGAGGGAAACTTCGCCAAAAAAACAGGTTTTTTTCCGCCGGATAAAATATGCAATCTCATCATACAGGTGTCGGAAAAAAAATAGGAAGATATAATTTCTGCGTCAAACATATTTTCTTTGAGTTCTTCTCTTATTGGATAACCTTCTTTTATCACTTTTATCGCGTCGGGTCTTATACAAAATTTTATATTTTGACCGGTTTCAAATTTCTTAATATCGCTGTTAGCGTATATTTTCATACCGTTATATTCCAAAATTATATTTTGTCCGTCCTGTGAAATAATTTTCCCGTCAAAGATATTTTTCAATCCAAGAAATTTTGCCGCTGTTTCATTTTTTGGTTTTGTAAAAATTTGCTCTGCTGTACCCTGCTGAATAATTTCGCCGTCAATAATTATACCCATTTTATCGGCAACCGCATAACCTTCGTCAAGATTGTGAGTAATGTGTATTGTCGGAGTTCCTAATTTTTTTAATATGTTTTTTAACTCAAACCATAACTCATTTTTCAATCCTTCGTGAATTGCCGAGAAGGGCTCATCAAGCAACAAAACTTTCGGTTTTACAACCAACGCTCTTGCAAGTGCTATCCTTTGCGCTTCGCCACCAGAAAGATTTTTTATTTCACGCTCAAGGAGTAATTCTATATCCAACAGTTTTGCGATTTTCAGCACCTCATTTTTTGTTTCGTCCGATTTTTTCTTAATTTTCAATCCGAAAGCAATATTTTCAAAAACATTCATATTCGGAAACAGCAGATAATTTTGCGGCAAAAATCCTATATTTCTTTCTTCGGGCATAATATTTGAGAGTTCTTTTCCGTTTAAGAATATTTTTCCTGTAGTTGTTTTGTTCAGTCCGAGAATGCTTTTAAGCAAAGTCGTTTTGCCGCTGCCGGTAGGTCCCAGAAGTACGAAATACCGGTTGTTTTCAACTTCAAGATTTATATCCGCGAGACAAAATTTTCCGATTTTATAATTGAGGTTTTCTATTTTCAGCATAAATGTGTATCCCGTACAAAACCACTATTCCTATAAAGAGTGAGATGAATATCAAAATTATTGCGTTATAGATATCGCATGAAGCAAAGGAAAGAAAAATTGCTATCGGCATCGTTTCCGTTTTCATAGTTGTTGCACCCGCCAGTGTAACGGCGGCGCCGAATTCCCCGACCGCTCTTGCCCAGATAAGAAGGAATGCGGACAGAATACCTTTTTTAGCGGTTGGTAAAAGTATGCGGAAAAATGTCTGCGGCTGTGTTGCGCCCAGCGTTCTTGCGACAAGTTCATATTCGGGATTTATGTAATCAAACACCGATTTTATAAGAGAAATAGCCAGCCCGATGATTACGATAAACTGCGCTAAAATTATCGCGGGGACCTCAAAGACGACTCTGAAAACATTGGACTCAAAAAATTTTCCGGCTGGCGTATTAAAAAAAATAAGAAGCATAGCGCCGAGAGCAATGGGCGAAATGACAATCGGGAGATACAAAATTGAATTGACGATATTTTTCAGGGGGAAATTATGCCTTGATAAAATATAAGCGATAGGAACTGCGAATATTAAGGCGCTCAGCGACGAAACGGTTGCGGTTAGAAGTGTGAGTTTTATCGCAAAAAATATTTCCCCAAACGCAAATTGTTTTTGGACGGACGTAATTTTTAATTGATTAAATAATCCGAAGATTAGAGTTAAAAAAAATAGAACAAGGGATATGAGAAAAGCCCAGAGGAAAATCTTGAAAATTTTATTTTTCATTTTTTGCAACGCAGATTACACAGATAACAGTATTGCTGTCATTCTGAGGACGAAGTCCGAAGAATCTCGAAACAAATCAGATGTTTCGCTAACGCTCAGCATGACATCTTGCATTATCTGTGTTCATCGGAGCCTGCCCCCGAGTGATTTTATCGGGGGTCTATCTGCGGTTACGGTTTTCTTATAAACTCAAAATATTTTCCCGGGAGTTTATATTCGCCGCCGATTTTTGCTTCGGGAGCATATTTTTTCGCTTTATTCACATCGGAAATATAGCCCCATTTCTTAAAAATTTTTTTGCCTTTTTCCGGCGACAAAATATAATCAATAAATTTTTCCGCAAGTTTCCTGTTTTTTACAAAAACAGGTATTGCGAGTGGAATGGTTGAAATTCTCGGAATTTGTTTTTTGTCAATTTTTATCCATTTGACATCTTTTGGATTCCAACTTTCAAAAACATCCCAGCCGAGTATGGCATCAACTTTTTTTAGGACACAGATAGTCGCGGTATCCTCGCAACTTTTGGCAAAAACGGCAACATTAGGCAAAACCTTTTCAAGTAAATTGTTGTAATCCAAAAGTTCCACACCGTATAATCCTAAACACACCGTCTCGGGATTTCCCATTCCTACCCTTACGCCTTTTTTTGACAAATCTTCCAGTTTTTGGATATTTTTCGGATTTTCCTTCGGGACAATTATTGCAGGAACAAGGTAGGAAACAATTTTATCCGTTCCTTTAATAAGAAGTCCTCGCCTAACTCCGATATCAATATAATCCGGCGACCCGCAGAGGTACACATCACCCCGGTTAGACAACTCCATCTGTGAAAGAAGCGTTCCCGAGCCGCTGTATGTAACATTAACTTTTACCCCCGTTTCTTTCTCATAATTCTTAATGATTTCCCGCATCGGTACTGCAACAGCTGCCCCGCAGAAGAAAAATAACTCTTCCGTCGCCCAAATAAAATTAGCCCAAACCAACAAAATGCCGATAATAAATACTTTTCTCATCGCGTATCTTAAAATTTAACCTGCAACTCGGACATTATTAAATCGTTCTTTATGCTCGGTGTCTCCATTTTTCGTTCGTAATTATTTCTAAATAGAACATTTTTATCAAGGAAGTAATTCAATCCTAAAGTCCATCTGCGGTTTTTCTCGCCGCCGGTTTTCAAACTGGAATCCCACACATCATATCTTGCAAGCGCCATAACGGAAGGTTTAACCGTGTATCCGACGGTCGCATAATAACCTTCTTTTTTTATGGTATCATCTTTTCCGAAAATATACTCGGCTTTACAGAGTAATTTATCAAATTCATACTTTGCCTCTAAACCCGTTCTGTCTTTGGCGACTGCCTCGGCCCCGGTTTTTCCGTCATATACGGAACCGCCGATATGGAAATCTTTAAGCGGAGTAAAAATTGCACGAACTACAATTGATTTATAATCATTTTCGTCTGCTTGATTACTGCCGCTGCCATTTATCACAGCAACGGAATAGTCTGCTTTTACGGATTTTATGAGAAAATTTTTTGATACCTCCGCGCCGATATCCCTCGTCGGGTTTATCAGATTATTGGCGACTGCCGATTTAGTTATTAATTCCAGTTCCTGATCGGGTGTTACATTCTCAAGCGAAAATTTATACTTAAACTGTCCCACTCTGGCTGAAAAATACGGAATCGATTTTATGTCAATATAGGCGTCACAAACGGCCTTATTATTGATGGTGTCCGCATTTGTACCCTCAAACGAAAAAGAAAAAGCCACATCTTTTGATATATCGCCTTTCAACCCGAGGCGCGCCTGCGCGATCGTAAAACCGTCTTTTGCGCCAGCCGTTGTGTCAACGGTATATCTTGCCCTTGCGAATCCTGTCGGTTTTATCGTCGTTAAATTATTCTCCGAAGAAAAAAGGTGCGCCGTCCGCAATCCCAAACCGACAACAAAAACCAAAAACCACTTTTTCATTTTCGCCTCCTTTCAAGCATTTAGATATTCTATTTCTTTTGTAAATTTTTTTATTATATGCGGTATGCCCAATTCTTTTCTCGTTTTTATAAAAATTCCGATATATTTTCGCGAAAATGCAATGGGGTGTGCCGGTGCTCCGTTTTTCCTCATTATTAAAATATTCTTTTTTGATTTTTTAATTTTATCACAGACCGATTTGTAAATTTGTTCGCTTTGCGGCTGGGAGAGAAAGGTTATGATAAAATATTCGTCCGTCGCATCCAGTGCGGACACCCCGCATTTTACGGATGTTATAATCGGCAGATTCCGCTTTTCGTTTTTTACCGTTCTTAAATCTTCAACCTTAAACTTATCAATATACTTGCGGGTATCGTTGCTGTAAATAAAAATAATTTTTGAAAAATTATTTGCCGCGCGGTTTATGTAATTTATCGCTCTCAAAGCAATTTGCCCGGCGCATTTTTTTGCTCCCAAAACCATCAGTGCCGGCAACCGCTTTTGTTTTTTACCGGTACCGATATAGGATAAAACAGCCACCGGTTCATAATCTTTACTGATTATTATTTCTTTTTTTTGCTTTAATCGGGCAATTTCTTTTAAAAGGTTTTTCCTTAATCGGGTTATGTTTATTACTTCCGCCATACAGGTCTATCCAGCCCTTATTTACATTTTTACGCTCATTATAATGCAATTGTGAAAATTTGTCAAGCAAAAAAGTGCTTGACGAATTATTTTTTTTTGATATAATAAAAACAACGTATCTTACCGTTAGACCGTTAGAAATTTTGGGAAATATAAATGGGATTTATTTTTGTCTTTCCGTTTTTTCTTTTTTATCTTTTTACTCTTCATCCTGTCGTTTCGGTCGGCGACAGCGGGGAACTTATTACTGCCGCATATACGCTCGGTATTGCTCATCCGCCGGGTTATCCGCTTTGGACAATTCTCGGCAAAATTTTTACCGTAATAATTCCGTTCGGAAACATCGCCTATCGCGTCAATTTGATGAGCGCATTCTTCGGCGCTTTGACCTGCGGAGTTGTGTATCTGATACTACAAAAAATGGGAGACGGGAGACGGGAGACGGGAGACGGAAAACCTTTTACCTTTTACCTTTTACCTTTTACCGCTGTTCTTTGTCTGGTTTTCTCAAAAACATTCTGGTCGCAGGCGATAATTTCCGAGGTCTACACGCTTAACGCATTTTTTGTTGTTTTGATTATCTACTTACTACTTACTACTTACCACTTACCGCTTACCGCTTTTATCTACGGACTTTCACTTGCCAATCATTACATTATGTTTCTTTTCGGTCCGGTTTTTGCGTTTTATGTAATTTGGAAAAAACCCGAGATATTCAGTATTAAAAACATTTTGTCGCTTTCGGCATTTTTTATTCCCGGACTTTTTTTATATTTTTATCTACCGATTCGCTCGTCGGTAAATCCGCCGATTGACTGGGGCAATCCCGAAAATCTTAAAAATTTTATCGCTCATATCGGAAGATTTCAATACAAAGGACTTGAAATGGCGGCAAAGGTCGGATTTGCGACTAAACTTCTGTTTGTAAGAGATTTTTTCAGTCAGTTGGTAGAAAATTTCGGATTATTTACAGTTCTTTCCGTTTTCGGACTTGTGAGTTTAATTAAAAAAGATTTTAAATTTGCTATGCTTACTATTTTAATTTTTTTGGCGAATACGTTTGGGTTGATAATTCTGCTCAATTTCAAATTCACGCCGCAGGATATTGACGCTTTTACTCCGTATTATATTCCCGCATGGATTATGGTTGTGCTCTGGGCGGGTTATAAAATAATAGAATGGCGGAATGTAAGGTTTTTTCTGCCGATAGTTTTTGTGGTGCTGGCTTTTTATGTGTATCAAAACAGCAAAAGCGGCCTGCCGAGATATAATTTTGTTGCTTACGATTATCCGGTTAATATGTTAAAAACCGTCGAGAAAAATAACACTCTGTATTTGCATGAAGAGGTTGATGAAACCATTTTTACGCTTTCTTATCTGAAAAATGTTCTTAAAAAGAGGCAGGACATTACAATAGTTGACTCATATAACAATATATTTTTATCAAAAAATATTGACGGTAAATCAAGAGTTTATTACTCTGCAGTTAATACGGCGAAAATAAACAAGCCGCTTTATTTGAACGGGCTGTTATGGACAGAACAAAAAGGAACGAACAAAAATATCTTGGATTTTTATGTAGTTCGCGAGTTGCCAAAAAAATACGAATACAGGGAGCAGGAAGTTATTGCCCGATATTCTTATTTTTACGGAAAATTTTTAATTGATTCGGGGAACATAAAAGACGGAATTTTTGAATTAAAGAAATCGCTAAAAGCCGGGCCCGAACTTATCTGGCTTTACAATAATGTTGGCGATATTTTAAGGCAACAAAAGGATTACGAAAGTGCGTTGCATTCTTTAAGTCATGCAATTTCGCTTGATTCTTCATATTCGGCTGCTTATTACAATCTCGGGCTTTTATATTCAGAGAAAAAAAATGATGAGCAGGCAATTGAATATTTTCAGAAAGCATACCGGTATGATAAAACGGATGAGGATTCGCTTAAACGGATTTCCAAAATTTATCAGAAAAAGGGCTATGAAAATTTTGTCGGCGGTAAAACGGAAGATGCAATCGCTGAATATAAGAAAGCGATTGAGTATACACCGTCGTCCGCCGATATCTATTATAACATAGGCGTGATTTATTCGCAATTGCAAAACAAAAAAGAAGCGAAAAATTATTTCCAAAAATACATTCAATTAAAACCGGGAGGCACAAATGCGGAAACAATTAAAAAGTGGCTGGCAAACAATTAGATGGAAGCGGGAAGTAGGAAGCGGGAAGTTGTTAAAATCTGTACTACTTACTACTTACTACTTACTACTTACTACTTACGGTCTTTACTGTCAAACGACGATTTCTTATCCCGTATATTTATGTGAATCCGGCAATCCCGACGACTACCGGCTTTTTGCCAATGGCGGCGGTTGGGACGGCTTCTGGTATGTCGGATATAACAGGGTTTGGATAGAAAAAATATTCATACCGGAACATTTTTCAGATTACAAAAAAATTTTTATCGGAGCCAAACTCGGACGGATGAAATCAAGACAACTTTATGAAAATGGAAAAGCCGTCCTTGACAAAGAAGCAATTCCGGGTGATATTTTTATGGCCGTGTCATCAACACCTTCGTGGAAAAAAACAAACTGGAAATTTTTGACGACTACCAACGATATTCCTTTTGAAGGTGATAATGAACTTGCCATTGAGCAGGTCGGCGAATCCCGATGGTTTTGGGCTGAAGTTCGGTCGGACGAAATAAATTTCGGCGGTGAAAATTATATTGCACTCTGGTCAACATCCGCCTATCTAACAGATTCTTCAAATAGTCCAATAATTGCTGCTGCATGGGGTAATAAGAACGCAAATAGTTTTATCAATGATGAAATAAAAGGCGTCCCGCCGCAACATTACAGTACCACAACACTTAAATCGCCGATAACCGTTTTTGAACCGGCCATCGCAATAAAATTCGTTCCGGAATTATCCCAGAATATAACGGTCGGGTTAATGGGCATAACGGATGGTGAAAATCTCACCGAAAAAAAAGTAATTTATGCTTCCGTGATTGCCAACGAAATCCAAAAGGTCTGGCTTGAAATTTCCCAAGACAATAAAATTTGGAAAAAACACAGTTTAATTTTTTATACTTCGCCGTATATATTTTCGCTAAATCCTAAAAAATTATCGGTGGATATTGGATATGAAAATAAAAACCGCGCCGCTTTCCCGCTTTTTATTCGGGTTTGTGCAACCGACATCTGGGAAAATACGGGACGAAGCCCGTCTCTTAAACTTTTTATAGTTGACCCATCCCTTCCTGAAAAGTCCTTAAGGAAGAGCGGGGTTGACAAAAAGCGAAAAAAATGATAGTATTAAACAATATGGGAAAAAAAGCATTTATTGTTGACGATGACCCGAATATAGTTGAACTTTTTAGACATATTCTTGAAAAAGAAAATCTTGAGGTTTTTACCGCATTAGACGGCGAAGAAGCACTTAAAAAAATTCCGGAAGCGAAACCGGATATTATTGTACTTGATCTTATGCTTCCGAGACGGGGTGGGTTTCAGGTGTTAAAATCGCTTCAGCAAAATGAAAACACAAAAAATATTCCCATATTGATTATCACCGGTAAATTTGCCGACGGAACGACTTATGATTTTGTAAAGTCACAACCGAATGTGAGAGGTTTTTATTCCAAGCCAATAGACCCTGCTGTTTTTGCGGTGGATGTAAAAAAAATTTTAGGGGGATACGATGTTCAATAAAAAATGGTTCCGCGTTGCTATTGCCGTAATTTTAACTGTTATAGCAATGTACATTATGATTTATCTTGATGTCTGGTTCCGTGCGAAACATTCTTACAATGAGGCAGAAAAGGCAGCGGCAAACAACGACTGGAAAATGGCATATACATGGTATCAGACGGCGGTTGAGCAATTTTCTCCGCCTAATTCAAAATGGGTAAAAATGTCCAAAGAAAAAATGCCTATTGCGCTTGAAAAATGGAAAGAGGATTTGAGAAAGAAAAAAATTCCATTTGAGGATTACATGCTGGAATGAAGGAGGGGGTGATAAAATGTTCAGAATAATGGCAAAGTCAAAAATACAGTTGGCAAAAGTTACGGGCAAAAATCTGAATTATCTCGGTTCCATAAAAATTGACAGAAAACTTATGGACCTTGCCGATATTTATCCTTATGAAATCGTGCTGGTCGTTAACAAAACCACCGGCGCCAGATTTGAAACATATGTGCTTGTAGGCAAAAAGAACTCAGGATGCATTGAATTAAACGGCGGCGCTGCGCGGCTGGGTGAAGTCGGCGACGAGCTTATAATTATTTCTAATGAGTTTGTAGAGGAAGAAAGAGCAAAAAAATACAAGCCGAAGATTGTTTTTCTTGACGAAAAAAACAGACCCGTAAAAAAATAAATATCGCTCACAAGCAAATTTGTCGGAAAAGTCCCTAAAGGGATTCCCTTTGGTCACTCATCCGACCACCCTGTCGGATTTCGTTCTAATCGTTGCTCTTGAAAGCGAAGTCGCTCCTCAAGGTTCCTTACAAATTTCTTGCTTCGCTCTGGAAAAAAGAATGAAGAAAATAAACCTTCTTATAAAAAACGGAACGCTTGTAACTGCCGAAAAAATTTTTAATTCGGACATTTTTATTTCCGGAGAAAAAATTATAGAAATCGGAAGAATACGGTTCCGGAAAAATTGCAAAATTATAGACGCGAAAAATAAATACGTTTTTCCCGGTATTATAGATGCTCATACCCACTTCGGTCTTGAAGCATATAGTTCCAGAACTTCCGATAATTTTTTAAGCGGTACAAAAGCCGCCGCGGCCGCCGGAATTACGACAATTATTGATTATGCAATTCCTCAAAAGAACGAGACGATGCTTGCTTCTGTAATACGCCGAAAAAAAGAAGCCGAAAAATCATACATTGATTATTCTTTCCATTCGCAGATTGTCAACTGGACAGAGCAGAGCCAAAGTGATTTTAAGAAACTCGTCTCCGGTTATGGCATTAAATCGTTTAAGGTTTTTATGCCGAAAACGGAGGGCTGGGGGGTCGGCGATTACGAACTGCTGAAAATTTTGGAAGCATCAAAAAAATATCACACCATTATTGAAGTTCATGCCGAAAGCAGCCCTCTTATAGACGGCTTTGTTAAAACTTTTGTTGACCGCAAAAAAACGGCAGTTTCAAATTTTTATTATACAAGACCGAACATTGCGGAAGAAGAAGCGGTAAATCGCGCGGTATTTTTGGCGGACAAATCCGGCGGAAATCTTTATGTTGTTCACACAACATCGGAGGGAACGTTGAAAATTGCCCATGCGGCACAAAAAAGAGGCGTGAATGTTACCATTGAAACCTGTCCGCAATATCTTATTCTGAATAAAAAAGTTTTTGAAAAAAAGGACGGGTATCTTTTTGCGACTTGCCCGCCCGTAAAATTACCGTCGGATAATAAAGCGTTGTGGGAAGGGCTTAAAAATGGAACGGTGAAAACGGTTGCGACCGACCACTGCGCATTTTCAAAAAAAGATAAGCAAAAGGCAGAAAATGATTTCAGAAAATTAAGGTTCGGTATGCCGGGTGTTGAAACATTGTTCCCGGTTTTATTTTCAGAAGGCGTTGTGAAAAAAAGAATAACGCTGAAAAAACTTGCCCAGGTGACGTCTCAAAATCCCGCAAAAATTTTCGGGTTGTATCCTAAAAAAGGCTGCATAAAAACCGGCAGCGACGCCGATTTGACAATTTTTGACCCGAAGATAAAGTGGCGGATTGATTACAAAAAACTTTATAATACAAACTGCGGCTGGAATCCTTATCAGAATATGAAAATTACGGGTAAACCGGTTATGACTCTGCTTCGCGGAAAAATAATTTATGATAACGGCAAATTTATGTCGGACAGCGGTTACGGGAAATTTTTGAAAAGATAGGAGGAGAAGAAGATGGCTGAAAAATCTGTTTATGACGGGCTTTATTTAACGGATGCACAACTGAAAAACGAATTTGCAAAGTGCGAGTTCTGCGAGGAAAAACCATGTATGACGGCTTGTCCCTGCAACTGCTCCGCTGCCGATTTTATTATGGCCTCCAGGGTTTTTGATAAATCGGATATAAAAAGGTCTGCCGCACAAATAATGAAAAACAATCCGTTCGGCGGTGTCTGCGGAATGGTCTGCCCGGACAGGTTTTGCGTTGCCGCCTGCGTTCATAAAAAATTTGATTCACCCGTCAACATTCCTGCCGTTCAGGCGACGATTATAAAAAAAGCCAGAGAGTCGGGCGGGATTGCCGAATTTACAAAACCGCAGCCGAACGGAAAAAAAGTTGCAATAATAGGCGCTGGCCCGGCCGGATTAGGTGCCGCATCCGTTCTCGGTTCTCTCGGTTATAAAGTTGACATTTACGAAAAAGAAAATTTTGCCGGCGGAATGTGTAATCTTATTCCGGAGTACCGTCTTGAAAAAAACATGCTTAAAGAGGATTTAAAATTTCTAATATCACTCGGTGATATAAACATAAAATTAAATTCAGAGATAGAAAATCCGGAAATTTTGCTGAAAAAAAAATATGAGGCAATTCTTGTTGCGACTGGTTTAACAGAGCCGATAAAAGCGGGTATTAAAAATGAGGATTTTGCAATTGTCGGATTAGATTATCTGAAAAACCCGAGAAAATATAAACTGAAAGGAAAAGTTGCAGTTATCGGCGGCGGTGCAACTGCTGCTGACGCCGCGATGACAGCGAAATCCGTAGGCGGCGCCGAAAGTGTTGAAATGCTCGCTCTGGAAACTGTCGGCGAAATGCCGCTGACACAGAGAGAGATGAATGAACTTCTTGAAAACAATATTGAAATAACGGGAAGGCTGCGGGTTACGGCGATTATTAAAAAAGGAGACCATATTTCAGGTCTTGAGACGGTAAAGGTTTCACTTCCTAAAGGCGTAAAATTTAATCTCAAGGATTTAAAAGAAGTGACGGGCACAAATCAGGTTAGAAATGATATATCAACGGTAATAATTGCAATCGGCGCGCGTTCCAAAAGGGAAAAATCTGCTCAACCGTCCGTATTTTATGCGGGCGATTCTGTTCAGGGTCCGACTACTGTCGTGGAAGCAACCGCTGCGGGAAAAAATGCGGCTTTGAAAATAGATGCATTCGTCAATAAATCCGAAAAACCCGTGATTGAAAAAGAGGTTAAAAGTGATACGGTACTCAAAGGTTATGTGCATTCTCCCGTATCGCTTGAAACCGACTTTTTCGGCAGAAAAATTTCATCTCCGTTTTTGCTTTCAGCCGCCCCGCCTTCCGACGGATACGACCAGATGAAAAAAGCGTACGAGGCGGGTTGGTCGGGCGGAATAATGAAGACCTCGTTTGACAACGTGCCCATTCACATTCCCGGCGAATATATGCATGTATTCAATAATCTGACTTACGGGAACTGCGACAATGTTTCCGGTCATCATCTTGACAGGGTGGTAAAGGAAATTCAGAAATTGGTAAAAGAATATCCCGACCGTCTGACGATGGCATCAACCGGCGGGCCCGTTACCGGTAACGATGAAAATGATAAAAAGGGCTGGCAGTCAAACACGAAAAAACTTGAAGCGTCCGGCGTAATGGGGATTGAATACTCGCTTTCCTGTCCGCAGGGCGGCGACGGCACCGAGGGTGATATCGTTTCCCAGAATGCCGCATTGACCGCAAAAATAATTGACTGGGTGATGGAGGTCGGCGACCCGGAAATTCCGAAACTTTTCAAACTTACGGCTGCGGTGACGTCCATAGTCCCGATTGCCAACGCCATCAAAAAGGTCTTTACAAAGTATCCGAATAAAAAAGCGGGAATAACTTTAGCGAATACTTTTCCGACGATGTTTTTCAGGACCAGAAAAATGAATTTGCGAAATGAGGGACTTCAGTCCCTCGTCAATGTAGCAAATTCAAACCACAATGTAGCCGACACTTCAGTGTCGGTGAGCGAAGCGAATAGATGGGAGGAAGGTATTATCGTCGGGATGAGCGGCGAAGGTGTTTTGCCGATAAGTTATCTCACGATTGCCAATGTGTCGTCTCTCGGTGTTACCGTTTCCGGAAACGGCGGGCCTATGGATTACAAAGCGGCGATGAATTTTCTTGCACTCGGCGTAAAAACGGTGCAGTTCTGCACTATTGCGACCAAACACGGCTACAAAATTTTTGACGAACTTGTCAACGGCACCGCTTATCTGATGAAAGAGCGCGGAATAAAATCAATGAAGGAACTTATCGGTATTGCTCTTCCGAAACCGATTACAGGTTTTATGGAATTGACGCCGGTAAAAAAAATCTCAACCTGCGATACCGATTTATGTCTTATCTGCGGCAATTGTTCCAGATGTCCTTATCAGGCGATTTCACTTGATAAAGACAGACATCCTGTGACGGATGCGGAAAAATGTATCGGATGCAGTATCTGCGTGCAAAAATGTTTCTCCGGTGCGCTGTCTATGCGCGAAAGAACTCCCGAAGAAACCGCCGCGCTAAAAGAAGATTAGTATCGGTGGATGTAAATCCATGAATTGTAGCGGTGGGATTGTCCGCCACTGAGTCATTGGCGGATTTGCCTCAGGCATGACTATCCCACGATGTAGGGCCGGGCTTTAGCCCTGCTTAAAAAACGCAAACCTATCATGCCGAAGGCAGACCCGCCTCTGGCGGGAAGGTTTGCCCTACAGAAATTTCTTGATACAAGCGTGTAAACTGCCTGTATCTTGCTTCGCGCTGCGATTTATGCAAAAATCATTACTTTCGGAGATTTAATCAAATGAATATAGAACAAGACAATTTTCAGAAGGGTTTGCTAAAACACACCGAGGATTTTAGAAAAGTTCTCGCAACGCCGGCGGGTGATTGGTCGGTTAAAGGTTTTATAGATATTGCCAAAAACATTTATACTATTTCTGTTGATACAAAAGTTGTTTCCAAAATAATTGAGTTAATGATGTTTCCGGTGCTTCAGAAATTCGCAAAAGAAAATGGTTATGAAATGATTTTTTCGGCAGAACAAAATCACTATCCAGATGTTACTTTTATCACCAAAGACAAAAAGAAAATCGCTTTTGACCTAAAAAGTACTTACAGAAAAAATTCCGATGTCGTTTCGGGTTTTACTCTTGGTGCTTTTACAGGTTATTTTCGTTTTAGGGACTCAAAGAAAAATATAACTTTTCCATACAAGGAATACGAAAAACATTATATTCTCGGTATAATTTATACCCAGCAACAAGAACTGATTGACGAAAACAAGGTTTATACGATTGACGATTTGGAAAACATTTTATCGGTGGTAAAGGATTTTGATTTTATTGTCCAGGAGAAATACCGGATTGCCAAAGACTGTCCGGGCAGTGGTAACACCAAAAATATTGGCTCTTGTATAAAAATCAGTGAGTTACGGGAAGGCACTGGCCCATTTTCTACTTTAGGTGTGAAAATTTTTGATGATTACTGGATGAATTATATGACATTAGAAATGTCGCGGAATGCAAAGTTGAAAAAACCGCCTTATTCAAATCTCAGAGAGTATTTAAAATATAGGAACATTAAAAATATCTAATTATGCCTATTTCACAACAACAACAATCGCAATTATTTAAAGATTTGCCGATGATAAAAACAGGTGTTTTGCCCTCCACCCGTTATCAGGGAAGCAAATACAAAATTTTAGATTGGATAAATTATCATACAAAGGATTTAGTATTTGATTCTGTCCTTGATGCTTTTGGCGGCACCGGTTGTGTTAGTTATATGTATAAAAAGAACGGCAAGAGGGTTATTTATAACGATTCGTTAAAATTTAATTACTATATCGGGTTGGCATTGATAGAAAATTCAAAAACTATTTTGGATGATAACGATACGGATTTTATTTTGAAAAAACACTCAAATATCAATTACCCGACTTTTATTTATGATACTTTTCATGATATTTATTATACCGACGGCGAGAACAAGTGGCTTGATGTTGTCATCACAAATATCAAAAATATAAAAAACAAATATAAGCAATCGTTAGCATACTACGCGTTGTTCCAATCTTGTATTATCAAAAGACCATACAATCTATTTCACAGAAAAAATCTTTACATAAGAACAGCAGAAATTGAAAGAAGTTTCGGCAATAAAAAAACTTGGGATACTCCGTTTGAAGAACATTTTCTAAAATTTGCCCAAGAGGCAAACGATGCCGTATTTGATAACGGGGAAAAAAATACTGCCTCCCATTCAGATGTTTTTGATTTAGAAATTCCTAAAGTTGACCTCGTCTATATTGATACGCCCTACATTTCCGCACAAGGCAGCGGAGTAGATTATTTTGACTTTTATCACTTCCTTGAGGGCATTGTTTCTTACGACCAATGGAGAAATCTTATTGATGAAAAATCAAAACACAAAAAAATAAAGAACGGAAAAAACGAGTGGTGCAATAAGGGAGAAATACACCGGGCATTTGAGAAATTATTTGATAAGTTCAAAAACTCTATTCTGGTAGTTTCCTACAGAGACGCCGGCACACCCGCTATTTCCGAATTGGTAGGAATGTTAAAGGTTCAAAAAAAAGACATTTCTGTAAAAAAACTTGATTACAAATATGTTTTGAGCAACGGAAACTCAAAAGAGGTTTTGATTATAGCCAAATAGTTTTATGTAAAAAAGGGACAGGTTCAAAAAGTATCAGATAGTATAATGAAAATTAAGTGCAACTCCTGAAAGAGATATTGTATAATGTATCTGAAGAACAAATCTCTAAACAGGAGGTGCACAATGTATTACTTAGGCGTCGATTGCCACAAAAAGTACTCACAAGTTGCCGTATTGGACGGAGAAGGAAAACTCAAAATGAACCTGCGAGTTCAAAACAATAAGGAACATTTTGCTTCATTAGTAGATAATCTCGGTCAACCTTGCCAAGCAGTAATCGAAACCGGTTACACTTGGGGCATTATGTACGATATATTAACTGAATTCGGCATTGACGTAAAAGTCGCCCATGCACTTAAAGTAAAAGCAATTGCGTCTGCGAAAATAAAAACTGATACTATTGATGCCCGGACTTTAGCCGAACTTTTGCGTGCCAATTTAATTCCCGAAGTTTACGTGCCGGCTAAAGATATACGCAGTCAGAAAGACATTATACGGCAACGATGCTGGTTAGTCAAGTTGAAAACGATGCTAAAAAACAGAATACATCAAGTTATCGGCCGCAACCACATAGAATCGCCCGGTTTCTCCGATATATTCGGGGTCGGTGGCAGAAAATTTCTTAACTCGTTAGAGTTGCCTCAACCCGATCAGGATATTCTCCGTCAGGATTTGTCCCTATTTGATTTTATCAATGAACAGATAAAACTTACTGAAAAATGGATTGAGGACTTTCTTGCAGATAATCATTACAGAAAAATCATTCAGACAATTCCGGGTTTCGGTAAAATACTTTCAACGTTAGTTGCTCTTGAAATAAATGACATCAACCGTTTTAATTATCCCGGGAAACTTGCTGCTTATTCCGGTCTTGTGCCGACCACATATGCTTCCGGCGGTAAAGTTTTCCACGGCGATTTGCTGCCGGGTTGTAATCGCTGGTTGCGGTACGCCTTTGTTGAAGCCGCATGGAAATCAATAGTCGTATCTCCTTATTGCCGTTCGCTGTATGATCGGCTGAAAAAACGCAAGTGTTCTAATACCGCTATTGTCGCGGTTGCCCGCAGATTGTCGGAAATCGCATATCTCTGTCTCAAGGAGAACCGATGCTATGAAGAAAGACCTTACAAATTATATGAAAAAAGATTTGCTAAAATTTAAATATCATTCCGGTTGCCCTCAGGACGGTTTAATCCTTTAGGGATTCTGTATCAGATTAGGGAGCCGGAGTTCGGATAACTATTTTGTGCTTTTGCGGCACGCAGAGAAGATTGAATTAAGTTCAAATTATCGTTATTTGTTTTAATGGTCATTTGTTTAGGGCAGTTCAGGAGTTGACAATTTTCAGAGAAGAACCGTCCCCGAATTACTCAAGGTTCCTTACAAATTTCTTGCTTCGCGCTGCGATTTATGCAAAAATATAAAAAAATTTTAATTTTCTTGCCGGCATTTATCTTAATTCCCACAATCTGTTTTGCTGATGGTGGTGGCCCGATATTGCTCATTGTCAACGCATATGCGTTTATTTTGGGACAAGTATGGATATTATTGTCTGAATATATTTATCTGGCCGTCTTATTAAAATCTACATCTTTATCAAAAGGAAATATTCTAAAATTTACATTTATAATGAATATCCTCTCTACTATTGTTGGTGCTCTTCTTTTTCCTTTTCTATTGGCTCTTGTAACTCTACCAGGTATATTTTATATGGAAACAAAATGGGGTGGATTGCTGATGGCACTTGGAACATGGATAGCGGGGGATAATTCTCCTTATCCTGAAGTAGCAATGGGTTCTACAATAGCGGGTTTTATAATCACTTTTATTTTAACTGTGTGGATTGAATGTAAGTATCTAAGACGATTATCTCAAAAAAGGCAAATAGAATTTGGAAACAATCTTTTTAAACATTGCATTTGCTTAAATATAATCAGTTATGTCGGATTAATAACCTTGTTTTTTGTTTTCAAAAAATTATAGAACATCTTAATATTAAAAGAAAAATGGGATGCTTTACATAACCTTTGCAAGTGTTGGGGAGAATAGATGAAAGAAGAAAATGAAAAAGGAAAAATCGCAGGGAAAAAAGAAGTTCTTTTAGCGAAAACGCTTAAACTTGCAAATCTTGTAAGTTACCAAAAAAAGTCCGTTGTAAGTCGCACTCTCATCAATAAAAAGACAGGGACTGTAACGCTTTTCGCGTTTGCTAAAGGGCAGGGTTTAAGCGAACACACCGCTCCGTTTGATGCGATGGTTTATATTCTTGACGGTGAAGCGAAAATTACGATTTCCGGCAAACCGCTGCCGGCAAAAAAAGGCGAGATGGTGATTATGCCGGTGAACAAACCGCATTCGCTCAAAGCGGAAAAAAAATTCAAAATGCTTCTTGTAATGATAAAAAATTAGAAAAAAAGACAGATATAATTTTTATTATGGAGGTTAGGTATGCTTACTTTGTTGTGCAATGGGACGGTGATTACGCCGTCTGAGGTAATTGAAAACGGCGGGGTTTTGTTTGAAGACGGAGTGATAAAAGATGTGGGAAATACCGACGAGGTAAGAGCAAAAGTTTTCAGAGTTTCAGAGGATAAAATTCAACTGAAAATTATTGACGCCAAGAAAAAAATAATTCTTCCGGGATTTATCAACACGCACCACCATCTGTATTCCACTTTCTCCCGCGGGATGTATATTCCGGGGACTCCTGCAAAAAACTTTGTTGAAGTTCTTGAAAAACTCTGGTGGAAACTGGACAGGGTTTTGACGGCGGAAGATATTTATTATTCCTCGTTAATCCCTTTGATTGAATGCGTGAAAAACGGCACGACGACAATCTTTGACCATCACGAATCGCAGGAATTCCAGACCGGTTCGCTTGACGAGATTCAAAAAGCAGTGGAACAAATCGGTATCCGCGCCTGCTTGTGTCTTGGGTCGTCGGACAGATACGGGAAAGGACAGGAAGGGCTTGAAGAAAACGAAAGGTTTTTGTCAAAAATCAAAAATGAAAAACCGGAACTTATCGCCGGCATGGTCGGGCTTCATGCACCATTCACCGTCAATAACGATACATTGGAAAAGCATGCCGCTTTGGCGAAAAAATACAAAGTAGGAATGCACATCCATTGTGCCGAGGACTTGGCTGACGAAAATGACTCCGTTGAAAAATATAAAATGCGCATTGTTGAGCGGCTGAAAAAATTCGGCGCTCTCGGTGAAAAGACAATGCTTATTCACTGCATTCACATAGACGAAAAAGAAATGGATATAATGAAAGAAACAAAAACGAATGCGGTGCACAATCCCGAAAGCAATATGAACAATGCGGTCGGATGTGCGGATGTTCTTACGATGCTCAAAAAAGGCATTACCGTAGGTCTTGGCACGGACGGGATGTCGTCCGATATGCTTTCGCAGATGAGATGCGCGTATCTAATTCACCGCCACAACAAAAAAGACCCGCGGGTCGCTTTCTGCGAAGCCCCGGAAATGCTTTTGCAGAACAATTCAAAAATCGCAGAAAAAGTTTTCGGAAAAAAACTCGGAAAAATTGAAGTCGGTTCTCCGGCTGATTTGGTTGTTCTTGACTATAACCCGCCTACCCCTTTATCAAAAGACAATTTCCTGGGACACTTGATTTTCGGGATGGTGGATGCGACGGTGGATACGACAATTTGCAACGGCAGGGTTCTTATGAAAGACAAAAAACTTGAAGGCATAAACGAAGAGCAACTCTGCCAGAAATCGCGCGAACTTTCGTCAAAATTTTGGGAAAGAATAAAAAAATTATAAAAATGCTTAAATCAAAAGATGTAGTACTTCATTATGGCGAAAAGATTTTGTCAGATTTCATTCCGCAAAAAGTGATTGATAACGGGCAATTTTTTCCTCTGATATATCCAGAAAAACTTCCTGTTATCAAAGATATTGAAAAAAAATTGGAAGATGCGCTTGAAAAACCGGTCGGGGCTCAAAAACCTTTAAGTATTCTCATAAAAGAAAATTACCGCGGCGGCGATTTATCAATAATAGTTGACGACCACGACAGACCGAACATCCACACCCGATTGCTTCTTCCTTATCTGGTTGACTTACTACTTACCACTTACCACTTACCACTTACTAAAATAAAAGTTGTAATAGCAACCGGCACCCATCGTCCGTCTACCGATGAAGAACTCAAAAATATTCTGGGCATTCAAATGTTCGGCAAGTTGAATTATGTAATTCATAAATGCAGGGAAAATAATGTTGAAGCAGGCAAAATTGACGGTTTAACGGTAAAAATCAACGGCACGGTTTTTAATTCCGATATCATAATTCCGCTGACGGATGTGGAGAACCATTATTTTGCCGGAATCGCCGGCGGGCCAAAGGCAATATGTCCTGGCATTTGCGATATGGAAACGATAACTTACGAGCACTTAAAAATGTTCGGCGAGTGCGGGTTCGCACACAACGTTGATTTGGGAAGTATAGATGGCAACCCGGTTTTTGAGACGAAGAAAAAAATCGTAAAGGCGGTTATTGAGACGCTGAAAAAAAATAAAAGAGAGGTCTATACTATAACTTCAATCATTGATACTGACGGTGATTTGGTCCATCTTTCCGGCGGGGAAACATTTGAAAGCCATCTTAGAGCGGCGGAAATTCTAAAAAATGTCTGGACGGTAAATATAAAAGAGCGGGCGGATATTGTTATTTCCGGCGCAAGCCACTGGGGAGTGAATCTTTACCAGATGGGCAAAGCCACCCACTGCGCATATCACGCCGTTAAAAAAGGCGGAATCGTTCTTAATGTTGCACCGTGCGAGCAAGGTTGGGGGAACGAAGAATTTAAAAATCTTATGAAGGTGGGGATGAACGAACTCAACAAAACCGACGATAAATGTAGCCCCCGATTTCAATCGGGGGTGAGCGAAGCGAATAGAATAAAACAAGCGCTGGTGAGCGTTATAAATGCCGTGAAAAAAGATTTTAAGATAGGCAGGCAAAAGCCGGTTGACCTTTTTCAGATACTGCATTTTGTCGGGTGGGGGAATTTGCACATAATTCAGGACGGTATTCCCGAAGAAGATTTCAAATTCCTGCCTTTTGTTTTTTGGGGCGATAAATCGGAACCGGTTGAAAAACGCTTAAAGTCGTGGCTTGAAAAATATCTCGTCGGCAAGACGGTTGCAGTTGTGGATAATCCCAATTTTCTGATAAAACCTGTATGAGAATTATAGAGGGAAAGGCAAACATTATTTCCGGATTTTTAACATATTTGCAGGACGAATCAAAACTTTCGTTCGGGGATGTGGAATATCTGGCTTTCCCCGAAAACGAAAAGGATGTTTGCGAATTTCTGAAATTCTGCTCGGATAAAAATTTGCCGGTTACGGTTTCCAACGGCAAAACGGGCGTCGTCGGCGGCGCTGTGCCTGTTGCCGGCGCTTTGATGTCGCTTGAAAAGTTTAATAAGATTTTTGGGGTAAAAAGTGTCAACGGCGAATATCTCGTCCGGCTTGAAAGCGGGGTATCGCTTGATGAATTTTATAAATTTTTGGAAAATGAAAATTTTTCCGGAGGAAAATATTTTTATCCCGTTGATGTAACGGAATCAACTGCAAAAATCGGCGGGACCGTTTCTACGAATGCCTCCGGGGAGAGAAGTTTCAAATACGGTCCGACCAGAAACTGGGTCAGGTCTTTGCGGGTTGTTTTGTCCGACGGTAATGTTTTATCAATTGAAAGAGGAAAGATTTTTGCAGATGATTATGATTTGGAAATAAAATTACCGGACGGAAGCATCAAAAAAATAAAAATTCCTCAATACAAAATGCCTTCCGTTAAGAACGCCGCTGGTTATTATGTGAAAAAAAACATGGACTTGATAGATTTATTCATCGGCAGCGAGGGAACGCTCGGAGTGATAACCGAAGTAGAACTTGCGCTGACAAAAAAACCGGAAAACATAATGACCTTGCTTGCTTTTTTTCCGCAAGAACAAAATGCAATGAATTTCTTTTTTGAATGTAAAAAAAATCTTAAGTCGGCGGTAGTTTTTGAATATTTTGACAAGGGCGCAATGGAACTTCTAAAACCCAAAATGGCGGACCTGCCTTCGGATAAAAATGCCGCAATTTTTTTTGAAATTGAATATACCGACGAAGATTTGGAAAAAATTTCTTCCGACATAGAATTACTTCTCAAAAAAAACGGTTCGTCAATGGATAACACCTGGGGCGGTTTTGAAAAAAAAGATATTGAAAAAATAAGACAAATCAGGCATGCTATTCCTGAGACCATAAACGAAACTCTTGCCAGGACAAAACAAAAATATCCTGCAATTCACAAAATCTCCGCAGACATTGCAGTGCCGGCGTTAAAATTTTCGGAAATGATTTCGTATTATAAATCAGAACTTGAACCCTTAAAATTGCGATATACTTTATTCGGTCACATCGGGGAAAACCATCTCCACATGAACATTCTTCCGAGGAATAACGAAGAATTTCTTAAAGCCAAAGAACTTCATCTGGATTTTGCCGAAAAGGCAGTATCGCTGGGCGGCACCGTTTCCGCGGAACACGGAATCGGAAAAATTAAGCATCAATATTTGGAGATTATGTACGGAAAAGAAGGAATAAAACAGATGGCTGCCGTAAAAAAAGTGCTTGACCCGAAAGGCATTCTCAACAGGGGAAATATATTTAATGAGGAATATCTGAATGCGTAGAATATCCGCTCACAAAATTGCTGAAACTGTAAAAACTCTTCTGCTTGATGCCAATTTTTCACTTTCCCAAGATGTTTTGAAAAAAATAAAAAGCGCGTGCAACAATGAAAAAAATCCGCGTGCAAAAATGATTTTTGAGCAAATCCTCAAAAACGAAAATATTGCCCGTCGGGAAAAAATTCCGCTCTGTCAGGATACTGGCACGGCGGTTGTTTTTTTGGAGGTCGGTCAGGATATTCGGATTGTTGGCGGTAATTTAACTGATGCGATAAACGAAGGCGTAAGGCGGGCGTATAAAAAAGGATATTTAAGAAATTCAATTGTTTCTGACCCGCTTGAAAGAAAAAACACCGGCGACAATACGCCTGCCGTAATACATATAAAGATTGTTCCGGGAAACAAATTAAAAATTTCTGTTCTTGCCAAGGGCGGCGGCGCCGAAAATATGTCTGCGTTAAAAATGTTTCCGCCTTCGGCAACAATTAAGGATATAAAAAATTTTATAATTGAGACGGTAATCTCTGCCGGCGCAAACGCCTGTCCGCCGGTTGTGGTCGGTATAGGCATTGGCGGAACTTTTGATACCGTCGGCTTTCTTGCCAAAAAGTCGCTTTTAAGAGAATTAGATTCTAAAAATCCTAAAAAAATTTATCAAAAATTAGAAAAAGAAATTCTTGCCGATATAAATAAGACGGGCTTGGGTCCGATGGCTCTCGGCGGCAGAACAACGGCTCTTGCCGTTTTGATTGAAACTGCATCCACGCATATTACATCGCTTCCGGTTGCGGTAAATATTCAATGCCATGCATTAAGAAAAAAAAGTGTTGTGTTGTGAGTCAAAATTTTATAAAATAAACTCTCTATATGGAAAAACAAAACCGGACAGTTATCATTGGTAATATCTTATTCAAGTACAGAAGTTATTTTTTTGTTCCGATTTTGCTGCTCTTGATAATTTTTACACGCCCGCAAATATCGTTTGACTCAAAAATTGCCGATGTCTTTTTTGATATTTTCGGTTTTCTCCTCGCTTTACTTGGTTTTCTTATAAGGGTTATTGTTATCGGCTGCAAGAAACCGGGAACAAGCGGACGCGGGACGAACATTGATGTCCAAGAGGTTGTTACCGACGGAATGTATCAGGTTTGCAGAAATCCGCTTTATTTTGCAAATTTTTTAATGTGGCTTGGTTTGACAATAATGTGGTGGGAAATATATTTTTTTGCGGTTATCGTCGGTTTCTTTGCCGTTGAGTATTTTTTTATAATAAAAGCCGAGGAATCGTATCTGTCGGATAAGTTCGGTGCGGTGTATGATGATTATAGAAAATCTGTTCCTGCGTTTCTGCCGAGAATAAAAACTTCAGAAAACCGGACAGACCTTTTAACTGGAAGAAAGTGCTTAAAAACGAAACAAATTTACTGCTTTTTATTTTAATTTTGCTGCTGTTAATTTATATCTACGAACATAATTTGTGGAAATTCTGCGTTTCACTTTTTTAGAATTGTGAAATTGTGAAATACTGAAATGGAGGAAAAATGGAAAGATTAGTCAGCGTTTTAGGAACGGTTGTGCTGGTCGGAATTGCCTGGCTTTTTTCAATGAACAGGAAAAAAATCAACTGGAAGACGGTTGCCGTCGGCATTGCCTTACAGGTAATTCTCGCCCTGATAGTTCTGGTATCGCCTCCTGGCCGATGGTTTTTTTCTAAAATGAATGATGTTATCGTAAAAATGCTTTCATTCTCGGAAGACGGGGCGAGATTTTTATTCGGTAACCTTGTGTCAAATTATATTCCCGTCGGCGTTTTGGAAAACTATAATTTTGTTGCAACGATAAAAACAGTCGCCTACGGCGGCGCATTCTTTGCTTTTTCCGTTTTACCGACTATAATTTTCTTTTCATCATTGATGTCGGTTATGTATTATCTCGGAGTTATGCAGTTGATTGTTCTTGCTTTCGCAAAAGTTATGACGAAGTTTATGGGCGTGTCCGGCGCCGAATCGCTTTCCTGTTCCGCAAACATTTTCGTCGGTCAAACGGAAGCGCCTCTTTTGGTAAGACCGTTTATTTCCGATATGACGAAGTCGGAACTTTTAGCGGTTATGACAGGCGGAATGGCAACTGTCGCCGGCGGAGTTATGGCTGCTTATGTCGGAATGCTGAAAGATTATTTTCCCAGCATAGCGGGTCATCTTTTAACGGCATCGGTGATGTCCGCTCCCGCTGCACTGGTTATGGCGAAAATAATTTTACCGGAGACGGAGGAATCAAAAACGGCAGGCGTCGTAAAAATCCATTATGAAAAAACGGATGCCAATATAATTGACGCTGCTGCAAACGGCGCCACAGTGGGACTTCAACTTGCTCTGAATGTCGCCGGCTGTCTTATTGCGTTTATGTCGCTTCTTGCGATGTTGAATTTTTTAATTGGATGGTCAGGCGGTTTATTCGGTGTTGCCGGTTTATCGCTTCAAAAAATATTCGGATTTATTTTTGCTCCGCTGGCGTGGATTATGGGTGTTCCTTGGAAGGACTGTTTTATTATCGGAAATCTGATGGGCGTTAAGACCGCTCTCAATGAATTTGTCGCATATTTTGATTTTGCGGTATTCATCAAAGATAATCCGGGCGTGTTAGCGGAAAGGTCAATGATAATAGCGACATATGCCCTGTGCGGTTTCTCTAACTTTTTATCAATTGCAATCCAGATAGGCGGCATCGGTGGTATTGCTCCAAACAGAAGACACGATTTAGCAAAACTGGGTTTGTGGTCGGTTCTTGCAGGTTCGCTTGCCTGTTTTATGACGGCAACAATTGCAGGGATTTTGATAAAATAAGTTTTTGGAAACTATAGAATATTACCACTGAAGCACTGAATTAAAGATTTTTTCTGTGTCTCCGCTTTTCCGTGTTTCAGTGGTTATGAAGTTTTCTTGATAGAGATATGACAAATGATAAAAATGTAAATTTGAAAAATTTATCGGTTCAGGAAAAGCGCGATTTTTTGCGTTCCGCGGATAGTTCGCAAATCAAAAAGATATTCAGAAAAGTTTCGCCGTCGGAGATTGCGGAAATAATAGGCGGTTTGCCTTCCGACGAACTGGTTGACATTCTTGAAGTTTTTCCGAAATCGCAACAGACCGAAATTCTTGAAAACATAGACACGGAAAAAGCCAGAAAGGTCTCGCAACTTCTTCTTTACGGCAAGGACACTGCCGGCGGAATGATGGCGGTTGAGTTTTCGGCATTCAATCAAAATGTTACGATTGAGGTTGTCATAGACAAAATCAGAAAGGACTCGCCGGATACAAACCGCGCATTTTACATTTATGTAGTGGATGACATGAATCGTTTATTAGGAGTTATTTCGCTCCGGGATTTAATAACAAAACCGCCTCAGACCGTTATCAGAAATATTTTGAAAAAATCGGTTGTTTCCGTCCCTCATATATTGGACCGGGAAGCGACGGCAAATTTTTTTCAGAAATATAATTTTCTTGCTATACCTGTTGTAGATGAAAAAAATTGTATTCTGGGCATTATAACCGCCGACGATGTTTCAAGAGCCGTGAGACAAGAGGCGACGGAAGATTTGATTAGAATTACCGGTATTTCTTCCGACGACCTTTCAATTGATGCACCGTTAACTCTGTCGCTCAAAAAGCGTTTGCCTTGGCTTGTATTCAATATGTTTTTAGATGTAATCGCCGTAAGTGTCGTGGCAATTTATCAGGGAACAATTCAAGCGGTTGTTGCGATTGCTGTCTTGATGCCTGTTATTTCCGATATGAGCGGCAACACCGGTTTTCAGGGGCTAACGCTTATTGTCCGCGGTTTTGCATTAGGCAAAATTTCAACGAAAGATTTCTGGAAGATTTTCAGAAGGCAATCTATTCTCGGACTTATCACCGGAATCGTTTTAGGGCTTGAGGTTGCCCTATTGGCATATCTGTGGAAATGGAATCCGTATTTCGGGCTTGTCGCCGGTGCTGCGATGTTTTGCAGCATTTACATAGCGGGTTTCGTCGGAATAATGATTCCTTTATTTCTGAAATTTATAAAAGTTGACCCTGCCGTCGCAACAGGTCCCGTATTAACTACGATTACCGACTTAACAGGGTTTTTCATTACATTATCGCTCGCCACAAAAGCAATTGATTTGATAAAGTAAGATTGGAGGCAAAAGTTTATGGGTATTATTTTCACGTTTTTTATTATCGGGCTTATAATATTTATAGGATTTCTCGGCGGTCTGGTTTTCGAGAAAACAAAAATCTCGGAAATCCTGGTGCTTATTTTCATAGGAATTATTTTAGGACCGGTGTTAAAATTGCTTTCTCCGGAAAAATTGTCGCAGTTTACGGAAATTTTCGGCGCACTTGCGCTTATGGTCATTCTTTTTGAAGGCGGTATGGAGTTGGATTTAGAAAAGGTTTTTAAGACATTCTCTTTCGCCGCCCTGCTTGTTTCAATTACATTTATCGGGACAACAGTTGCTATTGCCCTTTTCACGCATCTTTTCTGGGGCTATCCTTTTTTAGAAGCATTTATGCTCGGCGCGGTCTTAGGATGTACCAGCGGCGCTATAGTTATTCCGCTTGTATCAAAAATGAATATTTCTCAGGAAACGAAAACAATATTATCATTAGAATCGGTTTTAAGCGATGTTTTGGCAATCGTAATAATGATTTCACTTATGAAATTAGCGTCTGCTAAAGAACCGAATATGTTTTTAGGTTTTAAGGATCTGGCGAGCGCATTTTCTGTTGCAGCAGTCATAGGAATTCTGACGGGTTTTTTGTGGCTTAAAATCTTAAAAACTGTTAAAGATAAACCGTTTTCCTATATGATTACTATTGCCGCTGTTTTATGCGTCTATGCGATTACCGAATTTTTAGGCGGTAACGGTCCCGTTTCATCTCTTGTTTTCGGTCTTGTGCTGGGTAATGAGGAAAAAATAGCCCCGTTTTTCAAGATTAAAAAAAGTGAGCTTTTAGGTGAAAAGATTAAGTGGTTTCATTCGGAGTTCGCGTTTTTTATCAGGACATTCTTCTTCGTCTATATCGGAATGATATTTTCTTTGAAAGATTTGAGTTCGGATTTTTTTGTAGGCATTGCTGCGATAATTCTTTTAATTTTTCTTGTAAGATATATATCCACATACTTTATGGTATCCGTCTATAAAGAAAAAAAAGAAGAAAGGTATATTATCGGAACTATGGCGCCGCGAGGACTTGCTTCCGCCGTTCTTGCCACAGTACCTATTGCCTCCGGTTTTGCTTTGGCGGGAAGGTTTATTGAATATACATCAATGGTTATTATAGCAACTAACATTATAGTTACCGTCGGTGTCTTTGTAATTGAAAGACGGACGTATGATAAAAGAAAAGGTAGGGAGGTTAAAAATGATTAATGAAACATTTCAGTCGATACTGAAACAACAGTATTTCGGCAACACCGTTCAGAATTATGGCGTGGCAGTGATTGTATTTACAGGGATAATAGTCGTTTTATATTTTTTCAGAGCGGTTATTATCGCCCGGCTCAGAGCACTGGCGAAAAAAACGGTAAGCGATTTTGACGATTTTCTTGTCGGTCTTGTTGAACAAATTGGTCCCTCAGTTTACCTTTTTATTTCTTTTTATATCGCTACGAGAGCGCTTTCCTTAAATAAGGCGGTTGATAAAGTTATCACATTCGCTTTTGTGCTTGCGATTACCGTCAAAGTAATTAAACTGCTTCAGTCGTGTATCGGATACGGCGTTGAAAAAATTTACATTAAGAATGAAGATAAAGACCCGTCAAGTATTGAAGCGGTGAAAAATATCACCAAGATATTGAACGGTGTTCTTTGGGCGGGCGGCGTTGTGTTTATTTTAGACAACCTCGGCGTTAATATATCGGCGGTGGTTGCAGGACTCGGAATCGGCGGAGTCGCTATCGCACTTGCGGCGCAGGCGGTTTTGGGCGACCTTTTCAGTTCTTTCGCTATTTTTATGGACAAACCGTTTAAGGTGGGCGATTTCATTATTGTCGGAGATCTTCTCGGAACCGTTGAACAGATAGGAATTAAAACAACCCGCATCAGAAGTTTGCACGGCGAACAACTTATTTTTTCCAATTCCGATTTAACAAACAGCCGGATCAGAAATTATAAAAGGATGGAAACAAGACGGGTCGCTTTCAAGATAGGTGTAACCTACCAGACCACACTTGAACAGTTAAAAAAGATTCCGCCGCTCGTCACAGAGATAATAAAAAAAGTTGATAAGGCGAAATTAGACAGGGTTCATTTTTTCAGTTACGGCGATTTCAGTTTGGTTTTTGAGATTGTATATTATGTGCTTGGCAGCGATTACAATCTGTATATGGATGTCCAGCAGCAGATAAATTTTGAGTTAAAAGAAAAGTTTGAAAAAGAAAAAATAGAATTCGCATATCCCACACAGACGCTGTTTGTAACAAAAGAAAAGTAAAAGGAAAGAATTTTGACGATGTTTAAGAAAAAAAACTATTTTGTGAACGAGCCACAGTGGTATAAAGACGCCGTGATTTACGAACTGAATATAAAAGCGTTTTGCGATAGTAATGCGGACGGTATAGGCGATTTTAAGGGGCTCGTTAAAAAACTTGATTACCTGGATGACCTCGGAGTAACCGCCATCTGGCTTCTTCCTTTTTACCCGTCACCGTTAAGAGACGATGGTTACGACATATCCGATTATTATAACATACATCCCAATTACGGCACCATAAAAGATTTTAAAGAATTTTTGAATGCGGCGCATAAAAGAGGCATAAGGGTTATTACCGAACTTGTTCTGAATCATACATCCGACCAGCATGAATGGTTTAAAAAAGCGCGGACATCAAAGCCGGGTTCTCCGTTGCGAAATTTTTATGTCTGGAGCGATACCTCCGAAAAATATAAGGATGCGCGGATAATTTTCAAGGATTTTGAGACCTCCAACTGGGCATGGGACCCTGTTGCAAAAGCATATTACTGGCACCGTTTTTATTCGCATCAGCCGGATTTGAATTACGAAAATCCGCAGGTCCAGAAAGCGATGTTAAAAGTTATAAATTACTGGTTTGATATGGGTGTGGACGGAATGCGTCTGGATGCGGTTCCTTATCTTTTTGAAAGAGAAGGAACCAATTGCGAGAACCTGCCTGAGACATATCAGTTTCTGAAAAAATTGAGACAGCACATTGACGGCAAATATAAGGACAAAATGCTTCTTGCCGAGGCGAACCAGTGGCCCGAAGACGCTGCCGCCTATTTCGGAAACGGCGACGTCTGTCAGATGGCTTTTCATTTTCCTTTGATGCCGAGAATGTTTATGTCCATCTGGTTGGAGGACAGATTTCCCATAATTGATATTTTTGAACAAACGCCGAAAATTCCCGAAAATTGCCAGTGGGCGCTTTTTTTAAGGAATCACGACGAACTGACCCTTGAGATGGTTACCGACGAGGAACGGGACTATATGTACAGGGTTTATGCAAAGGATTCCTCAGCAAGAATAAATCTCGGTATCCGTCGCCGCCTTGCGCCTCTTCTGTCCAATCACAGAAGAAAAATAGAGTTGATGAATTTTTTGCTTTTTTCACTGCCCGGCACTCCGGTTATTTATTACGGAGACGAAATCGGTATGGGCGACAATTATTATCTCGGCGACAGAAACGGCGTCAGGACGCCTATGCAGTGGAACTCCGACAGAAACGCGGGATTTTCCATGGCAAACCCGCAAAAACTTTACCTTCCGATTATAATAGATCCCGAGTATCATTACGAGTCGGTGAATGTTGAAAACAGCGAACGAAATCAATCGTCGTTTCTATGGTGGATGAAAAGAATTGTCTCAATGCGCCGGCGATTCAAACCGTTCGGCCGCGGCGACATAGAGTTTCTGCCTTCCGACAATCCGAAAGTTCTTGCCTTTATCAGAAAATATCAGGATGAAAGCATGCTCGTAGTAATTAACCTGTCCAGATTTTCGCAGGCGGTTGAGCTTGACCTTTCAAAGTTTGCCGGCTATTTCCCTCAGGAGGTATTCAGCAGAAACAGATTTCCTTTGATAAAAGATACGCCTTATATTTTTACTCTCGGATTTTACGATTATTTTTGGTTTGTGCTCAGACAAAAAGAAGATATTGCCAAAATTACGGAAGAAACAATGGCGGAGTTAACCGTTGACGGCAAATTGGAGAATGTATTGCAGGGAAAGTCGCAGGAAAATTTGGAACATAGTGTGCTTCCTTTATATTTGGAAAACCGCAGATGGTTCAGGTCAAAGGCGAGAAAAATTCAGTCGGTAAAAATTATTGAAAAAATAAGTATAGGAAGAAATTCTTCGGCTGCACATCTGCTTTTTTTGGAAGTTTTATATGTAGAGGGACTATCGGAGACATATCTGCTTCCGGTATGCTTCGCATCAAAAAATGAATCGGAAAAAATTATAAAAGAAAATCCATCTTCGGTTATATCAAAGTTAAAATGTGAAAATGTGGACGGAATTATATACGAAGGTACTTTTAACGAAGATTTCCGTAAAAATATTCTTTTAATGTTCGCAAAAAAAGGCAGTATTGACGGATTGCACGGAAAATTGATAGCGTATCCGGGAAAGTTTCTGAAAACATTTTTTCAGCCGGGCAAATCACTCCCGCTTGAAAAATCACAGGTTTTAAAAGCGGAGCAGAGCAATACCTCCTTTTTATATGAGGATAAACTGTTTTTCAAACTTTTCAGAAAACTTGAAGAAGGGCTCAATCCCGAACTTGAAATCGGAAGGTTTCTTACCGAAAAAACGCAATTCAGAAACACGCCTTTATTCGCCGGCGCAATTGAGTATGTAAGGCCCGGCTTAAAGCCGTTCGTTATAGGAATGCTTCAGAGTTCCGTCGTAAATCAGGGAGACGCATGGAAATATTCGTTGGATTCTCTGGGAAGGTACTACGAGAAAGTCCTTGCAAGAAAAACAGAAATACAAAAAATCCCGCCGTCGCCCGGTTTTATTTTAGAGGCGGCTTATATTGAAATTCCTCCGTTGGTTAACGAACTGGTCGGCGCAGATTATTTTGAGATGGTGCGGCTTTTGGGAAAAAGAACGGCTGAACTTCATAGAGCGCTGAATTGCGAAACGCAGGATTCATATTTTACCGCAGAGCCGTTTTCCGCACTTGAGCAGCGTTCAATTTATCAGTCAATGCAGGGACTCACAAAAAAGGTTTTTGAGTCATTGCGGAAAAATCAGAAAAATCTGCCGGAGAGCGTCAGAGCGGAAGCGTCCGAACTATTAAGTTCCGAAAAAGAAATAATCGGTAAATTCAAAACGCTCCTCAATAAAAAAATATCGGCGGTAAAGATAAGAATACACGGCGACTACCATCTCGGTCAGGTTCTTTTTGCCGGGAATGATTTTGTTATCATTGATTTTGAAGGCGAGCCGATGAGGTCGTTAAGCGAAAGACGACTTAAACGCTCGCCGTTAAGGGATGTTGCGGGAATGCTCCGCTCCTTTCATTATGCGGCATATACCGCATTAAATAAAAACACTACCGTTAAAACGGAAAATATTTCCGAATTGGAACAGTGGGCCGTTTTGTGGTATAATTATGTCGCGGGCGCATTTCTGAAAGCGTATCTTGACACGGTAAAGGATATGCCGTTTGTTCCGCAGAATAAGGAAGAACTTAAAATTATGCTTAATGCGTTTATTCTTGAAAAAGCCGTCTACGAACTGGGATATGAAATTAACAATCGTCCGGAATGGCTCACAATCCCCATAAAAGGCATAAAGAGTTTACTCTGACAAATGACGACCTTCCGCAAAATTTCAATATTAAAAGTTGACAATTTCCCCATAATTTAATAAAATTAAAAAGTTGGCTGAAATAGGAGGATAGATAAAATGTCCGAATTGGTGGTAAATCTGGCTAAATCCGGTGCGAAGAAGATTTTTGATGAAACTAAAACTGCGGTAGAAAATTTTATTAAACAAAAAGGGGCTTCTTCAAAAATAGAATTTCCGGCGACGGCTTTTTATCTTCCGATTATTTACGGTCTACTCGGTTATGAGGTGAAAACTGCCGGTGATTTATTATTGCCGATAGAAAAAGCAAAAAAACTTCTTGAAAATGAGAACGCCGGCGGATTGTGGCTTCCGCAATTAGACGGCGCACTTAATGCCGGAATATCCACTTTGATTTGCGAAGAAATTTTAGCGGCTATCGGATATTCCGAAGGCACCGAACCGGAGAAAGGTTATAACGGATTTATACCGGACAATGTTTTAAGATCACTCGGCGTTCAATTAGTTGACGGCCGTATTTCCGGAATTGCTGCGGTTATCGGTGCCTCGCCGGACGATAAAACTACCGCCGGTTTGATAAGCGAACTGCAATCAAAAAATCTGGTAATTTTGTCCAGCGGTTCCACGAACGGACAAAATATCAAGACGCAGTTGGAAAGAGAAAACGCGGAGATAGGGCTTCAAACCTACATAGTTCCGCTCGGTACGAAAACGGGTTCGGTAATTTACGCTTTGAATTTTGCCATGAGAGCGGCTTTAACATTCGGCGGCAAAAAGAAAGGCGAATGGCAGGAAATTCTTGATTATTTAAGAAAAAGGGTTCCCGCTTTTGCACTTGTGCTCGGTGCTCCGGACGACAAAACCGTAGCACTTGGAGCCGGTGCTATTGCATTCGGAATTCCGGTTATTGCCGATACGGACGTTCCGGAAATAGGGAAAACGGATGTGACCGTCTACGAAGCGCTCGTCAAAGAAACGGATTATAAAAAAATCGTTCCGAAGTGTCTGGAAACCCGCGGGATAAAAGTAAAAATTTTGAACATACCGGTTCCCGTAGCATATTCGGCGGCATTTGAAGGGGAAAGAGTCCGTCGCCAGCAGACATATCTGGAGTTAGGCGGCCGTGCTTCAACTGCATTTGAATATGTTACTCTCGGGGATATAGAGGAAATTATTGACGGTAAAATAGAAGTAATAGGTCCGGAGATTGACGATATAAAAGAAGGCGGTTCTCTGCCGCTCGCCATTTTTATAGAAGTCGCGGGAAGAAAAATGCAAAAAGAGTTTGAGTCAATTGTTGAAAGGCAGATTCACACATTTTTGAATGAAGCGCAGGGAGTGATGCATACGGGTCAGCGCGACCTTATGTGGCTGCGTATTTCCAAAGACGCCAAATCAAAAGGATTCAAGTTAAAACATCTCGGTACGATTGTACATGCCAGAATTCACGAAGTATTCGGAACGATTGTTGATAAAGTTCAGGTGAAAATTTACACGAATGAAGAGGACGTAAAAAGATTACTCCCGGCTGCACGTGCATCGTATAAGTCGCGTGATGACAGAATGGGAGAAATGACGGACGAGTCGGTGGATACTTTTTATTCCTGTCTTCTGTGCCAATCTTTTGCACCGAATCATGTTTGTATCGTGAAGCCGGAACGTCCCGGGCTTTGCGGCGGTTATAACTGGCTTGATTGTAAAACATCTTTTGAGGTCAATCCGACGGGTCCCAACCAGCCGGTAAAAAAAGGGAAAGTTTTGGATGAAAAATACGGCGAATGGGAGAGTGTTAACGAGTTCGTAAAGGAAAAATCTCATAGTACGATTGAAAGATTTCATGGTTATTCAATAATGACTTTCCCGGAAACAAGTTGCGGCTGTTTTGAATGCATAGGCGCTATCGTTCCTGAAGCGAGCGGGTTTATGGTTGTTAACCGTGAATATATGGGGATGACTCCTCTCGGGATGACCTTTTCCACTCTTGCAGGTTCCGTCGGCGGCGGCGTTCAGACGCCGGGTTTTATGGGATTTGGTCGTCTTTATATTACCTCTAAAAAATTTATTAAAGCGGACGGCGGTCTGAAAAGAATTGTATGGATGCCCAAAGAACTTAAAGAGGCGCTTGCCGATAAAATTAAAGTTCGCGCTGCAGAAGAAGGAGTTCCTGATTTATTTGACAAAATTGCCGACGAGACAATTGCATCCGACACTGAAAAACTTTTGGAATTTTTGCAGAAAGTGAACCATCCGGTACTCACAATGGACCCGCTGATGTAATCTATGAAAAAAATAAAAATTACTAATAGCGAAAAAAAACATATTCTTGAAAATTACAAGTGGTTTTCAAAATTCTTGCCGGTTGAAAAATTGAAAATCGCCAAAAGGGCGTCAAAATTCGCCCAGATTTTAAAAAATGCAAAATGATTTTGGACAGGACAAAGAAATAAAATTTTTTGAACTTTTAAGTGCTAAAAAAGTTAGATATTTGCTTATTGGAAGACAAGCGTGTATAATTTACGGTCTGCCGGTTAATACATTTGACTATGATATTGCTGTTGACAATACTTCTGAAAATTTGATGAAAGTTCTGGAAATTGCAAAGGACTTGGACTTGAAACCGAGTAAAAGCAAAGATGATATTTTGAATAAAAGAGTTGCTCTTTTTAATTTGCAAAACGATATAAAAATAGATGTCTTCTGTGCTAAAAGATACGGAACAACCAATAATAAATTTGTTGTTTTTTCAGAAGCGTTTGAAAGAAGAAAAATAGTCAAAGATAAAAAATACGGACTGGTATTTTATGTGCCAGCCATTGATGATTTAATAATGTTCAAAAAAATAAATCCGAGAGAAAAGGACTTTGAAGATATAAAAATGTTAGAAAGCATAAAAGGCAAAAAAAAATAATGTTCAAAAAAATAAATGTCAGAATTATTATTATTCACTTGATTTCAGTATTGGTTGGGCTTGCCCTTGTGTTTTTATCAAGTTTTTTAATTGTTACATATTCCGCCATAATTTTTGCTTTTTTAGGAAATTTCTTAAAAGGATTTACAAGTATTTGGGCTTTAGTAATTGTATTTATTTTAGGCATTTTTGTAATCCTTAATTTTTTGCCAGAATCTTCTATCTTTAATACTTTTAATTTATGGGCAGGGTATAAAAGAACACTTATAAAAAAAAGATTTTTCAGAAGTTTCAATAAATACAAATATGAAAAAATAGAACCGGATTTCAAGCCGCTTGTAAAAAACTTTTTGCCATTTTTTGTTGGGTTTATTTTATTATGTGTTTTTTCGTCTCTTGCGATAAATTTTGTAACCGGTAAAATAATATCTCGTAAAATTAAGGAAATGAAGCGAAAAGGTTATCCAACTAGATTTTCAGATTTCCATAGAGATATTGCAGAAGAACAAAACGCTGCGGAAGCACTTAATAATATTTCTATATTGGCAAGTGCAGAATTGAAAACTTTTTTTGAAGACGGACTGAACTATGAAAAAAAATTAGATGCTTTGCTGACAAATAAAAAATGGGATGCTACTAAAAAGAAACAAGCAGAAATAATTCTTTCAAAATGTTCGTATATTTTTAACAAAACAGAATTGATTCTTAAAAAATATAAATATTACCAATATGTAGATTATAAAAAGGCGGAGAAATATCCGTTCGAAGTAAAATTTCCGCAATCAATTTTCCCGCTTCGGAATCTTTTTCTTTTTAGGGCAAAGTATAACTTTAAAATCGGCAACTACAATTTATTTTGGAAAGATATCAAAAACGTTGCAAAACTTAAAGACCTTATTTCGCAGGATAAAAGTTTAATAAGACAGATGACTTCATTGTCTATAATTTCAAAAATCTGTGAAGTTATACTTAATGCAATGAAAGAAAAACCCGAATTAGTTTGTTCGCAAGATGTCTTGGATGAATTGTTAAAAGCAAGAAAACAAAATTTTGCATTTGATGCATTAAAATTTGAAACAGTCAAAAATATGGAAGAATTAAAATATTTGGCAAGAGGAGATATGACAATAGAAGGATTAGGTTTCAAGATTTTTTTTATACCAACAGGCATACTCAATCTAAATTTAATTGCCGTTATAGATTATCAAACAAAACTTTTGTCTTTTCATTCATTATCTCCCATAACCATTAAAGAAAAAGGTAAGGTTTTAGACGACGAAATGAAAAAAAAACCTGCCTTTCCGTTTATATGGTATATTATTCCCCCGTCGTATCTACATAATTTTTATTTAAGCGAAGCAAAAACGGATACAGATGTCCAGATATTGGCAGTTGCAACAGCGATAAGGAAATACAGGATGCTGAATAAAAAATATCCGCAAAAACTTTCTGAGCTTGCGCCGAAACATTTAACTTCCGAGTTAATTGTTGACCAATTTTCGGAAAAAGAACTCGTGTATAAATTGACAAAAAGCGGATTTTTGCTTTACAGCATTGGAAGAAATTTTAAAGACGATAACGGGACTTTCGGATATTATAAACTTAATAATGATATTGGTGTATTGATGAATTAACGGAGGAGTTTTATGGCACTGTCGGGACTTGATATTTATAAACAATTACCTAAAACGAACTGCAAAAAATGCGGGTTCCCGACCTGTCTTGCTTTTGCCATGGCACTTGCCGGGAAAAAAACATCTTTGGATAAATGCCCGGATGTGACAGCCGCGGCAAAACAATTATTGGAGTCCGCTTCGCTTCCGCCTATGGCGACTATTACAATTGGCGCCGGTGAAAAAAAAGCAGAAGTCGGCGGCGAAACGGTGCTTTTCCGTCACGAAAAAACATTTTATCATCCGACTGCTATTGCCGTTTCAATTTCAGACAATGAACAAAATCTCTCCGTAAAAATTGAAAGAATAAAAAAACTGAATTTTGAACGGGTCGGAATAATGGTCGGTATAAATTTAATTGCGATTAAAAATGATTCAAACGATTTGTTAAAATTTTCTGCTGTTGCAAAAGAGGTTTCCCAAAAACTACAACTGCCTTTGATTCTTATAAGTGAAAATCCTCAAGCAATAGAAGAGGTGTTGAAAAATATATCGCAACTAAAACCGTTAATTTATTGCGCAACCGAGAAAAATGCCGAACAAATGTTCGGTATAACAAAAAAATATAATGTTCCGCTGTGTGTGTACGGAAAAAATATTGAAGAAACCGCATCGCTTTCGCAGAAAGCAATCTCTTCCGGCATTAAGGATATTGTGCTTGATTGCGGTTCAAGAGATGTTGCAAAATGCATTCGGGATTTTACTCAGATAAGACGGCTTGCACTGAAAAAAAATTTCAGACCGTTCGGTTTTCCTATGATTGCATTTGCGGATAATATTGCGGATGCGTCAACATACATTACGAAATATGCCAATATACTTGTTGTCCGGATGGATAGTGTTGAGGAAATTCTTCCCTTAATTACGCTTCGTCTGAATATCTATACCGACCCGCAAAAACCGATAATGATGGAGCCGAAACTTTATGAAATAGGGAAACCCGACGCTCAATCGCCGCTTTTAGTTACAACAAACTTTTCCTTAACGTATTTTACCGTCGCGCCGGAAATTGAAAACTCAAAAATTTCCTCTTGGCTTCTTGTTTGCGAAGCGGAGGGTATGTCAGTTTTAACCGCTTGGGCTGCCGATAAATTCAACGCTGAAATTATTGATGTCTGGATGAAAAAAACTGATGTCGCCGGAAAGGTCTCTCACAAAAAAATAATAATTCCCGGCTATGTTTCCGTATTATCCGGAAAACTTGAAGATACAACCGGTTGGCAGGTATTGGTCGGACCGAAAGAGGCATCGGGGATTCCGAAATATCTGAAGGCGGTTTGGAAGTAAAAGTCGCTCGCAAGCAAATTTCTTTGGTCGCTCCTTTGTAGTCGCTCAAAGAATTTGCTCCTGCAGGGTATAGGTCGCAAATTCAAAACCTGCAGAAATTTCTTGCTTCGCTCCCTGAGTAAAAAGGAAAAAAAGTAAAATGTCCTGCACAATAAAATTTTTACCGGATGAAAAAGAAATAATTGTAGACGACAAAACCGATTTGTTGACAGCGGCTATTAAAGCAGGGGTCAGCATTTACAGTTCATGCGGCGGTGCGGGAACTTGCGGTAAATGCAAGGTGGTTGTTAACACAGGTGAGGTTGAGACCTCTGTTTCCCCGTTTGTTTCCGCCGAAGAGAAAGCAAAGGGTTATGTCCTTGCCTGTAAATCCTTTTGCAAAACTGATTTGGAAGTTTTTGTTCCCGAATCGTCACGAGTGGGCAAAGCGGAAATTTTAATGCGCGGTGAAAAAATTTTTATTCCGGCCGGCCTTCCCGCCGTCAAAAAAGGCAAATCCGCCTTCTTTAAAACCGGCGTTGCGGTGGACATAGGAACGACTACCGTAGTAGTTTATCTCGTAGACCTTGATACCGGTGAATTGTGTGCAAGAGCGATGTATAACCCCCAAGTATCGTTCGGCGAAGATGTAATAACCAGAATGATTTTTGCTGAAAGCGAGGACGGTAACCGGCAGTTGCATCAATCGCTTGTTGACGGTATAAATGAATTGATGGAAAATTGTGCGAAGGAAAAAAATGTTTTTTTGAATAATATAAATGTGCTTGTTGCCGCGGGTAATACTACGATGACACACACGCTTTTCGGGCTCAATCCGTCATACATCAGGAAAATTCCGTATTTACCGAAAATGGATTTTCTGCCTGTCAGTTCTGCAAAAAAGTCCGGAATAAGAATAAATGAAGACGGTGTTATTAAGGCATTGCCTTCGGTATCCGCTTATGTCGGCGGCGATATAGTGGCAGGCGTAGTTGCCTGCGCTCTGCACAAGAGTGAAGACCTTGCGATTTTTATTGATTTGGGTACGAACGGCGAGATCGTTTTCGGCAATAAAGAATTTTTGGTGTGTTGTTCAACATCCGCAGGTCCCTGTTTTGAAGGCGGCGGTATAAAATGGGGAATGCGCGCCCAGTCCGGGGCTATTGAATCGCTTACTATTTCGGGCGATAATATTTCTTTTAACACGATAAGCAATCAAAAACCGGTGGGTATTTGCGGCGCCGGTATAATTTCTATAATTACGGAACTGTTATTGAACGGAATAATTGATAGGTCGGGTGCGTTTGTAAAAAACTCTTCTAAAAACTTAAAATCCGGCGAAGAGGAACTGGAATTTTTTATCACAGATAAAATATCAATAACTGCCTCCGACATAAAAAATGTCATCAATTCAAAAGGTGCGGTTTTTTCCGGCTGTGATGTGCTTGTTAAAAAAATGGGATTTGAGTTTAAACAACTTTCCCAAGTAATAATAGCCGGCGGTCTCGGCAATGCGCTTGATATAAAAAAATCAATAATTCTCGGGCTGCTTCCCGATTTACCGATAGAGAAATTCAGATTTATCGGCAACGCATCCGTTACCGGCGCAAAAATGTGTCTTTTGTCGCAGGAGAAATTTAATGAAGCAAAATTTATAGCGGAAACAATGACCTACATTGATTTAAGCACCGATAATGAGTTTATGAATAATTATACGGCGTCGCTATTTTTACCGCATACGAATTTAAGGTTATTTCCGACAGTAAAAAATATTATGGAGAAATAAGCATGGAACCCGCGATAGAAAAATGGTCAGGCAAGGTTTATGAATTGACGATTGGTGCGACAAAAGAGTCGGGAGGCAGTCGTTCAAAAAAAGTTAAAATCGGCGGTATGTCCGCCCTCCCCTTTCTTTCTTTTGAGGGAACAATTCCTAACCCGCCCGTTATTGCTATGGAGGTATGGGATGTGGAGCCGCCCGACTGGACTGATGTTCTTAAAAATGAATACGGCAACGTATTAAATGACCCCGCACAGTGGGCAAAAAAATGCGAGCAAATGGGCTGTGACCTGATATGTCTTCGTCTTGAGAGTGTAAATCCCGACGGCAAAAATACTTCGGCGGCGGATGCGGCGAAAACGGTAAAGAATGTTTTATCAGCGACCACGCTCCCTTTGCTCATAATCGGCTGCGGAAATTCCGAAAAGGACTCGTCAATTATTACGGAAATTTCCGAAGCGGCGAAGGGTGAAAATTGTCTTTTAGGTATTGCAACGAAAGAGAATTATAAAACTTATGCTGCTGCTGCTCTTTCAGGCGGACATTCGGTAATTGCGGAAACCCCGCTTGATATAAATCTTGAAAAGCAGTTAAATATTTTAATGAGTGATATGGGTTTTTCTCCCGAACGGATTGTTATTCATCCGACGACTGGCGGGCTGGGATATGGATTTGAGTACTGTTATTCCATAATTGAAAGAACCCGTCTTGCCGCACTATCCGGCGACAAAATGATGTCGCAGCCGATAATTACTTTTGTAGGGCAGGAAACTTGGAAGACAAAAGAATGCCAGGCGGATGAAACGGATATGCCTGCTTGGGGCTCATTAAAAGAAAGGGGAATCCTTTGGGAGATAACGACTTCGGTGGGATATATCCAATCGGGCTGTGATATTATAGTCGTCAATCACCCGAAAACGGTCAAAGAAATGAAAAATTACATTAACGGATTAATGGTTAGATAAATTCCGGAGGTTATAATGAAAATTCTTGTATTGAATTTCAGAATCTATTCCGTTGAATATGAACTTTTTGAAATGCCGTCGGAAACGGAAATTTGCAAGGGAGAATTGAAACACATTGGTTTTGATGATGCCATTCTTACTTATACGGTAAAAAATAAAACGACAAAAATTGTTAAGCCGGTTTTAAATCATACTGCCGGTCTTGAATTTATAATTGATACGTTAAAAAAATGCTGTATAAAATCAACCGATGAAATAGATGCCGTCGGTCATAGGGTTGTTCACGGCGGATGGAGTTTCCGTTCATCCGTATTAATAGATGACAGGGTAAAAAAGGAAATTGAAAGCGATTTTCTCATTGCTCCGATTCACAATCCTTACAATCTTAAAGGAATAAACGCAGCGGAGAAACTTTTGCCGGGCAAAAAAAACGTCGCCGTTTTTGATACATCTTTTCATCAGACACTTCCGGAGGTAGCGTTTAAGTATGCGCTCCCGGAACGGTTGGAGCAAGAATATAAAATAAGAAAATACGGTTTTCACGGGATTTCCCACAAATATGTTTCCCAGAAAACGGCGCAATTATTGGGGAAAAAGAAAACCACGATGCTTTCCTTTCACCTCGGCGCGGGCTCAAGTATCTGTGCGATTAAAGACGGTAAGTCAGTTGATACTTCCATGGGATTTACTCCGCTGGAAGGTCTCGTAATGACGGACAGATGCGGCGACCTTGATTGCGGAGTCGTAATTTATCTTATGAAACTCGGCTGGACGCTTACCGAAATAGAAAATTGTCTTAACAGGGAAAGCGGCACTCTGGGGGTTTCCGGTTTAAGCGACGAAATGAAAGAGGTTGTTGAAGAAGCAAAGAACGGCAATGAAAGGGCAAAACTTGCCGTTGACATATTTATTTACAGGGCGAGGAAATATCTCGGAGCGTATTATTTTGTTCTCGGCGGCGAGATAGAGGCGATATCTTTTACCGGTGCCATCGGCAACAATTCACCGTACATAAGAGAAAAAATTTTAAGCGGTCTTGAAAAATTCGGAATAAAATTAGACCGGAAAAAGAACGATAAAATTATCGGGGAGGAAGGTGAAATAAGTACGGAAGATGCAAAAATCAGGATATTTGTTATACCGAGAAACGAAAAGATACAGATAGCGAAAGAGACGATGGAAGTAATCAACGGCAAAATAATATAAAAAATGAATTGGTTGAAAAACCTTGCCACAGAGACACGGAGAACACAGAGAAAAAAATTAAAGAATTTATTTTCATCGGTATTTTCTCTGTGAACCTCTTGGTTTTCTCTGTGGCTGTGGTTAAATGACTTTTTAATGGTCTCAAAATATGAAAAAAAATATTCCGTCGGACATCAAAATAGCGCAGTCAATCAAACTTAAACCGATAATTGATATTGCGAAAAAAATCGGAATTAAAAGCAGCGAGATTGAACTTTACGGCGATAATAAAGCAAAAATAAAACTTGAGATTCTCAACCGGTTAAAGAATAATTGCACGGCAAAATATGTCGTCGTAACCGCAATGACCCCTACGCCGCTCGGTGAAGGCAAGACGGTTACCACTATCGGACTTTCACTCGGTCTCGCAAAAATAGGAAAAAAGGTTATATCGTGTATCCGTCAGCCGTCGTTAGGTCCGGTGTTCGGGCTCAAAGGCGGTGCTGCCGGCGGAGGTTATTCCCAGGTTTTACCGATGGAAGATTTTAATTTGCATCTTACCGGCGATACCCACGCCGTTTCTTCGGCGCATAACCTGTGTGCTGCTTTTCTTGATAATTCGCTGTACAGAAAAAATAAACTTAACATTGATGCGAACAACATTTCATGGCGCCGGGTAGTTGACATTAATGACCGTTCTTTGCGAAATATAAAAATAGGTTTAGGTTCAAAAGAGGACGGTGTTCCGAGAAAAACCGGATTTGATATTTCCGCCGCTTCGGAAATAATGGCGGTTTTATCATTAACCTCAGGACTAAAAGATTTAAGAAAACGTCTCGGAAAAATCGTCGTTGCATTTACGTCCGCCGGTTTACCGGTTACCGCCGAGGATTTGGGTGTCGCAGGTTCTATGACCGTTTTGTTAAAGGATGCCGTAAAACCGAATCTACTTCAAACAACCGAGCATACGCCCTGTTTTGTCCATATGGGCCCGTTCGGAAACATTGCCCACGGGAACAGTTCAATCCTTGCCGACCGGATTGCCGTAAAACTTGCAGATTATGTTGTTACGGAAAGCGGGTTCGGAGCCGATTGCGGCATGGAAAAATTTATGGACATAAAGTGCAGATACAGCGGTTTAACTCCCGACTGCGTTGTTGTGGTTTGTTCAATCCGCGCCCTGAAAATGCATTCGGGTAAGTTTAATGTTGTTGCAGGCAGACCGCTTGACGAAGGACTGCCTAAAGAAAACATTGATGCAATCGCCGGCGGATTTTGTAATCTTGAAAAACATATAGAAAACGCCAAAATGTTCGGAGTGCCCGTTGTAGTTGCGGTGAATAAATTCTCAACGGATACGGATAAAGAGATAGAATTTGTAAGATATAAGTCATTAGAAGCCGGCGCTGATGATGTCGCGGTCTCTACGGTTTGGGAGAACGGAGGGGCCGGCGGCAAAGAACTTGCAGAAGCAGTTGTAAATGCCTGCGCGAAAAAATCAAAATTTAAGTTTTTATATCCGACCGATATGCCGATAAAAGAAAAAATTAGAATTATAGCGACGAAAATTTACGGCGCAAAGGATGTCCGTTATACACCGCTGGCGGAGGAAAAAATCAAACTTTATACTAAACTCGGCTGGGATAATATTCCTATTTGCATGGCTAAAACGCAATTTTCTTTGTCGCATGACCCGTCATTAAAAGGAAAACCCGAAGGATTTGTTTTGCCGGTTAATGATGTGGGTGCCGCCGTTGGCGCCGGATTTTTGTATCCGCTTTGCGGCAGGATAAGAACTATGCCGGGTCTCCCGTCCGTTCCTGCCGGGACTAAAATTGATATTGACAAAAACGGCAAGGTTATCGGTTTATTTTAGCGCATCGGAATTTCAATCCGATACTTGATTACAATGATAAAAAGAGCGATTACAACGATAAAATCAATGTCCGTTATATCGCTGTAATCAGTGCGACGAAGTCGCTTATCTTGAACATTATGAAATATACGAATTATTCTGTCGGGAAATATCTCCGTGATTTGTCTGCGAAACTGCCTGTGCCCGGAGGTGGCAGTGCCGCCGCTTTAGTTTCAGCATTAGGGGTATCCTGTCTTCTGAAAGCGGCGAATTTTACCGCCGGCAAAAAAGGTTATGAAAAAGAACAAAGCGAGGTTAAAAAAATCAGCAAAAAACTTATCGCATGCCGTTTAACGCTTACCGCCCTGATTGACGAAGATGCAAAAGCATATACCGGTTTTTCAGCGGCGCATAAAACGAAAAATAAAAAAGAAATGGCGGCTGCATTGCGAAAAACGATAGTTGTTCCGTGTAAAATTATTGAAATCTCTTCCGTCGCGGTTTTTCCGGCGTTGCGTCTGTCAAAAATCTGCAATAAAAATCTGTTAAGCGATGTCGCATGCGGACTTTCAATGTTAAGGGCGGGTATTGAATCGGCGAAATTCAATATAGATGTCAATCTGAAATTTGCCGCCGATTACAGATTTGCGGAAAAAACAAAAGTAAAATACGCCGGGATGTTAAAAACGGTTTTAAGAGATATAGAAAATACAATAGAAAACGTTACGGGACGATTATGAACGCAAAAATTATTGACGGGAACAAAATTGCCGAAAAAATAAAACAGAAAATAAAAACAGAACTTGAAAAATTGAAAGCCAAGCTCGTGCTTGTGGCGGTTCAGGTCGGCGAAAACCCCGCGAGTAAAGTTTATGTAAAGAACCAAAAATCATCCTGCGAAGAGGTCGGTGTTATTTACAATTTGGTTCAACTTGCGGAAAATATTTCCGAAGATAGTTTAATTTCCGAGGTAAAAAAATTAGGTCAGAACGAAAAAATCACAGGAATAATTTTACAAATGCCGCTTCCACCGAGCATAAATTCAAGGAAAATCCAGATGTCAATTCCGGAAGAAAAAGATGTGGAAGGCGTCACACCTGCGAACCTCGGAAAACTTTTATATTCTGATGTCCAACCGGTCGTTGCCCCCTGCACGGCACTTTCCGTTATGGAATGCATAAAATCAACGGGTGAAAACATCAAAGGCAAAGAAGCCGTAATAGTTGGACATAGCGAGATAGTGGGAAAACCGGTAATGCTTATGCTCCTTTCGTCGCTTTTGGAATCTGCCACTCCGACGGTATGTCATATTGCAACAAAGGATTTGGCAGGTCATACAAAACGGGCAGAGCTCCTTATTGTTGCCGTCGGACAAGCGGGACTTATAAAAGGTAATATGCTCAAAGAAGGAGCAATTGTAATAGACGTCGGTATAAATCGCGTCGGGAATAAAATATGCGGCGATGTTGATTTTGACGAAGCGATAAAAGTTGCCGGCTATATTACGCCCGTGCCCGGCGGGGTCGGGGCGGTTACGACGGCAATGCTTCTGAAAAATCTTTTAGGTTTGTATAAAACCCGGATTGCATGAGCGAGAACAAGACGGTTAATAAATATCTCAGACGATAAAATGGAACATTTGTTCCATTTTTCAGACGGAGGAATTTATGAAAATAGCAAAGTTTGTTTTGGGATTTATTCTTATCAATCTGTTTTGGTGGTTATCTGTTTTTATAAGCGAAGGAGTACGCGGGTTTCTTTCTTTTATTAATATGGAGGCAATTTTAATTGTGTGGGGCGGAGTTTTTATTATCACACTTATGAGTTTTTCGCTTAAAGAGATTAAAACAAGTTTTAGATGCGCGTTAACAAATTACAACAGACCGGAAAATGAATATATTACTGCCGACCACCTATTTAGTTCACTTGCCGATTCTTCTGTTGCTTTTGGACTTATTGCAACAATTCTTGGAATGATTTTACTTTTAATAAATGTTGACGACCCATCAAAAGTTCCGGTAAGAATGGCACTCGCGTTAACAGCGCTTTTTTACGGTTTTTTAATTTCCGAAATAATTTTTATTCCGCTTAAAAACAATGTCAAAAAGAAACTTGCAGAGTTCAAAATTTATCCAAAAAATGAGAGGGGCAGGGTTTTAGTCGGTGTTCTTGGATTTTTCATTATTCTGACCTGTTTTTTTGTGATGATGTATGCAATAACATCTGCTTTAGTGACTTCGCCTGTATCAAGAAGAAAAACCACGATTGACCAAAAACTCATTCCGTTTTTTAAACCCGGTAGTGCTAATTTATCGGGAGCAATGATAAAATATTTAGATTTAATCACCCCATCACTCATTTCCGATTCAGAAGAAAACACAATAGAAATTATCGGTTATTATGAGAAAGAAGAACCCTATTTGCCAAAATACAAATCTCATGCAGAATTAGCGGCATCCCGAGCACAAAATATTGCCGACTATTTAATAAAGAAAGGATTGTTGCCTGAAAATATGTTTTTGTCGGCGGTCGGTGAACCGGCTGAACCTGAATATCGTATTGAAATGGAAAAGGTAGAAGGCAGTAATCGGATGGTTAAAATAATAATTAAGTAAAAAATAACTTTTCCTTGTTTTTTTTG
>DHFT01000035.1 GCA_002402375.1 Elusimicrobia bacterium UBA4817
GAACGAAGAGTTTTTCAGTGAACCCTAAATAAAATTTATGACGCTGCATCTAAAAATAGTAAAATTTACAAAAATTTTAATTCCGAACCTTATATTGTTAATAACTCTGTTTCTTCTAACTTATGGTTACATTCTTAAATGATTTGACAAGGGTTTTGTTTTACTTGCGAGGGTAAATTTAACTTTCCAACTCGTATAAAATGTTTGATATTACTACGATTGGAGCAGTTTCGGTGCGAAGAATTCTTTTGCCAAGCGACACAGGAATTACTCCGCATTTTTGGGCTCGTTCTATCTCGGCGTTTGAAAATCCGCCTTCGGGACCGATGAATAGATTGCAAATTGCAACCGAAGGAAGTTCCCGTGGGACAATTTGCAAATTGCAAATTTTAAGGATTTGTTTGAGAGTATTTTTCTGTTCGCTTTCCCATGGGATTAAAGAAATCGATTGGGATGGATTTTCACTGATACAGACAGATTTGACTGCATCTTGAAAATTCATAACGGAACAAATTTCGGGAATGATAGTTCTACCGCATTGTTTGGCGGCGGAGAGTGCGATTTTCTGCCACCTGGATTGTTTCGCTTGCACTCGCAATGACAATTCAGGAATGGTTCTTTCGGATATAACAGGAATTATTTTTGAAACACCTATTTCTGTTGATTTTTCAACTATAAAATCAAATTTTTTCAATTTAGGAATTGACTGATAAAGATTTATTTTTATTTTCGGCTCTGTATCTTTCTTTGTCTTTGTAACAATTTTTAATCTAATCTCTAATTCTCTAATTCTCTTCATGCCTGAGGCAGATCCGCCGTGGCGGACAATCTTTGCCTCATATTCATTCCCTTTCCCGTCAAATAAAAAAACCGCATCACCTACTTTTTTTCTTAAAACATCTTTAAGATGATGGGCTTCACTACCGGAAATTTTTGCTGTATCACCGTCTATGTTTTCAATAAAAAATCTCTGCATTTATTTATTAAATATTTTCTTGAAAAATCCTTCGTCTATCTTTTCGCCGGATATTTTTGCAAACTCTTTTAAAAGTTCTTTTTGGCGAGTTGTTAGATTGGAAGGAGGCGTAATTAAAACTTTTGCATATTCGTCGCCGATATGAGATGAATTAACCGCCGGCATCCCTTTTCCTTTGAGACGAAATACCTTGTCAGATGCGGTTGATGACGGAATTTTCATTGAAACATTTCCATCAAGCGTGGGAACCGTTATTTCTCCGCCAAGAGCGGCGGTCGCAATTCCGACAGGCACCTCAACATAAATGTCATCTTTTTCCCTGTGAAAAATTTTATGCTGAAGCACACGGACAACAATATACAAATCGCCGGAGGGACCGGCTTTTTCGCCCGCCTCACCTTTTCCTTTAACCCTGATGGTGTTCCCGGTATCAACGCCCGCGGGAATTTTAACTGTAATCTTTGACTGCTTTTTTACTTTCCCTCTGCCCGAACACTCAGAACAGGGAGTCCCTACGATTTCACCGCTGCCGCCGCATTTCGGACAGGTCTGTTGCAGAGAAAAAAATCCGCGGGAATACCTAACGACACCGGCACCCTTGCAGGTAGGACAGGTCTTTTTAGATGTTCCGGCTTTGCTGCCTGTTCCGCGGCAGACGGAACAGGTCTGTGTGTGATAAAGTTCAATTGTCTTTTCACAACCGTGATATGCCTCTTCAAGTGTGATAGTAAGATGATACTCTAAATCCGAGCCGCGGGTAGGACCGCTGCGACGGGATCTTCCGCGAAATCCGCCGCCGCCGAAAATGTCAAATATATCCCCGAAGACATCGCTAAAACCGCCCTGCTGAAAAATGTCCTCAAACCCGGAAAAATCCGCATTTTTGAAAATATCCTCGGATGTATATCTATTGTCAATACCGGCGTGACCGTACTGGTCGTAAAGTTTCCTTTTTTCGGTATCGGACAAAACCGCATATGCTTCGGAAATTTCCTTAAACCTTTCTTCCGCTTCTTTTTTTTTATCTGCGGAAACTCTGTCGGGATGAAACTGCAAGGCAAGATTTCTGTACGCCTTTTTTATTTCGTCAGCAGATGAATTTTTGGATACACCTAAAATTTCGTAGTAGTCGCGCTTTGTTGACATTTTATTTTTTTACCTTAATTTATTCAGAGCGAGCAAGAAATTTTTGCAGAACCTCAATTTGCGACCTCTTCTTTCCAGGAGCGCCCGCAGGAAGTCCCTTTAGGGACAAATCGCAGAGCGAGTGGCAGACGAGCGTTTCAAAAATATTTGCTTGCGAGCGATTGTTATTTTTCCTCCTTATAATCTGCATCTATTACGTCGTCCTTCTTTTTCGGCTCTTCAGACGGAGTTTCGGGAGCGGATTCAGTGCCTTCTTGCGATGAGGTTTGTCCCTGCGGTTGTCCCGACGGACCCGATGATTGCTGCTTCTTTGTCGCTTCCTTATAAATTTCTTCCGCAAGTTTGTGCGATGCCGTCATTACCTCTTCTTTCGCCTTTTTGATTTTTTCAAGGTCGTTTGATTTCAATGCCTCTTTTGCATCGGCAATTGCCCTTTCAATTTTTAACCGCTCGTCGGCAGAAACCTTATCGCCGTGGTCCTTTAAAGATTTTTCGGCAGAATATACAACGGCATCCGCCTCGTTTTTGACTTCAATTTCTTCTTTGCGTTTTTTGTCCTCGGCGGCAAATCTCTCGGCATCCTTCACCATTTTTTCAACTTCGTCTTTGGAAAGTTTCGTCGGAGCCGTAATTTTTATGGACTGCTCCTTTCCAGTGCCGAGGTCTTTTGCGGAAACATGCAAAATGCCGTTGGCGTCAATATTAAATGCAACTTCAATCTGCGGAATGCCGCGAGGGGCGGCCGGAATCCCGACCAAATCAAATCTGCCCAACGAAACATTGTCCTGTGCCATCTGCCTCTCACCCTGTAAAACATTTACGGTAACTGCCGGCTGATTGTCCGCCGCCGTTGAAAATATCTGCGACTTTTTCGTCGGAATTGTGGTGTTTCTATCAATAAGTTTCGTCATAACACCGCCCAATGTTTCAATGCCAAGTGAAAGCGGAGTTACATCAAGCAAGAGAATATCTTTTACTTCGCCGGTTAAAATAGCAGCCTGAATTGCAGCACCGGCAGCAACGCATTCCATCGGGTCAATGCCTCTTTCCAATTTTTTTCCGACCAAGTCCTCTACAAATTTCTGTACCGCCGGCATTCTCGTAGGACCTCCTACAAGAATAATTCTACTGACATCGCCGGCTGTCAGTTTTGCATCGGAAAGCGCCTGCTCAACCGAGTGACGGCATCTTTCAATAATCGGGCCAACAATGGCTTCAAGTTTGGCGCGGGATATTTTCATCGTAAGATGTTTAGGTCCGGACGCATCGGCGGTAATAAACGGAAGATTGATGTCCGTTTCCAAAACATTTGAAAGTTCAATTTTCGCTTTTTCTGCGGCTTCTTTCAGACGCTGGACAGCCATTTTGTCTTGTCTTATATCAATTCCGGAGTCCCTTTTGAACTCCGATGCGATAAAATCAATGAGCGCATTGTCCATATCCGTTCCGCCTAATTGAGTGTCTCCGCTTGTTGACTTTACCTCAAAGACGCCGCCGCCGAAATCCATAATTGTAACGTCAAGCGTACCGCCGCCGAAATCAAAAACAAGAATTTTTTCGTCCTTGCCTTTTTTGTCAAGACCGTAAGCAAGACATGCCGCCGTCGGTTCGTTTACTATTCTCTCAACCTTCAACCCTGCGATTTCTCCAGCATCTTTTGTGGCCTGACGCTGATTGTCGTTGAAATACGCGGGCACGGTAATAACCGCCCTGTCAACTGTTCCGCCTAAAAATGCTTCGGCATCTTTTTTTATTTTTTGCAGAATGAAAGATGATATTTGCTGGGGCGTGTATTCCTTTCCGTAGATTTTGTATTTGTAATCGGTACCCATTTTTCTTTTCGCGGCACTGACCGTTCCCTCGGTATTTGCAACCGCCTGACGACGGGCCGGCTCTCCGACGAGCAATTGTCCGTCTTTTGTAAACGCCACATAACTCGGAAACGCCTTGCCTCCGAGCGTCATTCCTTCCGCAGAAGGTATAATAGTCGCTTTTCCGCCCTCCATAATTGCAGCGGCAGAATTAGATGTACCTAAATCAATCCCGATAATTTTTCCCATAACTTCCTCCCAAGATACCGCCGTTACTTTCCTTCGGCAATATCATTATTTTTTTTAATTTCTTTTTTCTTCGCTATTTTAACTATTGCGGGTTTCAGTATTTTATCATCTATTTTATAACCTGCTTTTATTTCTTCCACAATTATATCATCCTCAATCCCGTCATTTTCTACTACTCCCACAACTTCGTGAAGAAGCGGATTATATTTTTCACCTACACTGACAATTGCCGTTACTTCGTGCAATTTTAGTATCTCTGCCAGTTTCTTTTCTATAAGATGCAGTCCTTGCTGAACCGATTCGCCGTTGGTCGCTTTTTCCATCATACCTTTCGCCAATTTTACCGTTTCAAAAACATCAATCAGTTCAGTTATGATAGAATTTTTTCCGTCTTCAAAATGTTCCCTTTTTTCCGCATCACTGCGTTTCCTGTAATTTTCAAAATCTGCTTTTAACCGCAAAAGTTGTTCATAATAATCCTGCGCTTTCTTTTTTTGCTCGTCAACTGATTGTTTCAGTATATCAAGTTCCGAAAGTTTTTTCCCGGCGGGACTTCCTTCGGTCGCTTCCTTGAAAACATCTTCCGTTTTTGGTTCGTTGTTTGTTTTCTCGTTCATTTTCAGACCCTTTTTTCTAAATAGATGAAAATTCATCGTAGATGTCTTTTTTTATCTCTCCCGCTGTTTTTGATGCAATATTGTCCTCTACGGATTCAAAATTAAAAAAAATCTCAAAATTATTCCTGATAAAATCCAGTTTTTTCTGATATTCAGACCTGTTTAATTCTGTAATTTCATCAAAAGTATTTTTTATTTTTGATAGTGTTACCCCGGAAAATATTTTATTCATTAATTCGCTGATGCCGTCTAAAAACTCCTGTTTAACAGGTTCTTCAGTTTTTACTGTAAATGATTTAACGGCGCCGGCGGATGAAAGAATAATTCCCCAAACGGTTTTTTTATCAACTGCCCTGAAAAGGATTTCTCTAAAAAAGGTTTTTTCGGGCTTCGGCGACAAATTGTATCCGGAGTGTTCCAAAATATAAAAAAACGTTTTTGATAATTCCGCCGACGATGAGTTTTCTTTTTCAATCTGCCGGGCATAGTTTTTTCTGAGTGTTTCTTTTTTCTCTAAAATCGCGAGATTAATTTCCAAAAGTTCGGAAATATAATAACGCCAACCCTTATCAGACGGAACTTTACCGGATGATGTATGCGGACTTTTCAAATATCCGTTTTTTTCAAGGTAAGCCATGCGATTTCTTATTGAACTGGCGGAAGAGCCGCATTTTGAAACGAGTTGTTTTGAAGAAACCGGTTTGGTTGTTTCTATGTATTCAAAAATAACCGCCTGAAGAATTTTTTTTTGCTTATTGTCCATAATGCCGGATAATCTCTTTTAATTGGTCGTCGGAAGGGTTCAGTTTATAGCCCGCCTTCCAGTTTGCAAGGGCATTTTCTTTATCTTCCAACAGTAAAAAACTATTGCCGATAAGTTTATAGTCAAAAGATGTTTTGCTATCCTGCGGGATTTTAAGGAAACTATCAGCCGCATTTTTATAGTCCTTCAAATTGTAAAATTTTATTCCTTCCTTCCTCTGATATGCAGCAGAACCTTTTTTCGGGAACATCTGCATTATCTTCATACCGTCTTTATAGATGCCGAGCGTCTTAAACTCATAAGGTTTAAAAATCTCCTTTATTTCAGACATTGTGATATTCCATTGCTTAAGACCGCCCTCGGTTATCTTGCCGAAAATTTCATCAAGAATATACATTTCCGTTCCCTGAGTAGCAAGCATTTCAATCTGGTTTTTCAACATCGGCAATCCCTGTTCTTTAGGATAATAAACAAAAATCAAATCAAAAGAAATCCTGCCGATACCGGCAAAAAACGGAATATAGACCTTGCCGGGATTCCAGCCGAGACCGGAGATTATTATGACACCGCCTTTTTTTACATATTTTTTTACAAAAAGCGCCCTGATATAATTTTCGTTGTTTTCCGCTATGGAAATCGGATAAATTGAATCAAAAAAATTAACTGTGGGAATGATGGTAATGGAACAAAAGAATAAACCTAACAGCGATTTTCTCAACAGTAAAGATATCTTCTCGTCTTTGAGGAATTCATAAACGGCACAGCAATATAACGCGAGAACCGGCACCCAATGCTGATACCAATAATCGGGATTACCCGGATTGAACCAACTCACAAAAACCATGTAAGAGAGCCACCAAGTAAGAGCAAGAAAAAACAATGTCTTATATTTTGCATGAATTTTTTCCTTAAAAAACAAAAAAAATCCCAGAAGTATAAAAATTATTTTTGACACAAGCATCCAGATTTTTCCGCTATCGGAAGGATTACCGTAACCGTAATAACTGTCTTTTGCAAACCACATTCCCCAAATCATCGTCTTAAAATCGGTAACAAGATGTTTTAATTTCGGCTGCCAGTAAGTATTTACATATTTGTGCGGGTCGTAACTTCCCGCATTTCCTCGCAACCAATTAAATGAATTTTTTACCGTTGTTTCATTTATGGCAAACCTGCCGGTATTTCTGTCAATAAGCGTTTTTTCCTGATATGTCAGAACATGCAAATACGGAACCGCTATGACAAACCCCGCTATGATACCGAATAAAAAAATGTTCTTTATATTCTTTTTGCCGGAAAGTATAATACCGGCAATAACCGTCGGTAAAAAAAATATATTGCCCTGATGGGCAAGAACGGCAAGCCCGGATGTAACGGATAAAATTGCAAGTTTCAGTTTTGATTTTTGTCTAACATAAGACCATGTTAAAATGAAAGAAACGGTAAGCCAGAAAACGGAAGGAGGATAAACCTGTGCGTCAACGGAGCGGTACCAGAAAGCATATGAAAATGCCAGAAGCAAAGAAAAAACAACGGATAACCAGGTTTTTTCTGTAAGTTTTTTCAGGAATAAAAAGAAAATTCCGACGGTTATCGCACCAAAAAAGGAGTTCATTGTCTGTAAAACGGAATAACCGTCTTTTTCAATTCCGATATATTTCAGCAATCGCCAGAAAATACGTCCGTAATAGTTAAAACTTAAATGGTTCGCCCAGCCCAGTTGGGCGGCATCCTTCGCTTCAACTATAGAGGCATACATCAAACCGTCAAAGAAAAAAAACTTACACGGAAACAAAAGATATATTACAAGAATCACAAATGTCAATATAGCGGCATACATTAAATCCCTTTTCGGAAAAATAAAATCCTGCCAGTTGTCTATTTCCCGGATTTCCTGTTTCTTAATTTTTGATTTTTTCATTTTCATTTCCAGTGATGAGCGAGCAAGAAATTTTCGCAGAACCTCAAAAAACCCGCGAAACCGACGCTAAATATTCTGCGTCAGTTCTGCGTTTTAGTTCCGCTTTTGTTCCGCGTTTCTTACTTGGCCACTTCCTGATACCTCGTCTCTCTTATAACGGTCACCTTAATCTGCCCGGGATATTCAAGTTCCGTCTCAATTTTGCGCGCTATATCCTGCGCCAGTTGGTTTGCGGCGGCGTCATCTATATCTTCCGGTTCAACCAAAATTCTTATTTCTCTTCCCGCCTGAACAGCATAACTTTTCGCAACCCCTATAAATGACTCCGCAACTTTTTCAAGACGCTCTATTCTTTTTAAGTAATGTTCCAGTGTCTCTCTTCTGGCACCCGGACGGGCAGCGGAGATAGCATCCGCGGCCTGTAAAATAAACGCCTCAACTGACTCCGGTTGCGCTATTCCTTCGTGATGCGCCAAAATCGCATTGAGCATTTTCGGCGATTCTCCGTACTGCTTTGCTATATCGGCGGACATTTGATGATGCGTCCCCTCCACATCCCTGTCAATCGCTTTTCCTATATCGTGAAGAAGCCCCGCTCTTTTGCAGAAACGGACATCTGCACCCAATTCCGCGGCGAGATAACCGGATATGCTTGCAACCTCAAGAGTATGCGACAGTTGATTTTGTCCGTAAGACGTCCTGTATTTTAATTTGCCTATAAGTTTTATTATCTCGGGATTGAGGTTCGTAATTCCGACCTCCAACGCAGCATCTTCGCCGACAGATTTTATCTTTTCATCCATTTCTTTTTTAACCTGATTGGCAACCTCTTCAATTCTTGACGGGTGAATTCTTCCGTCAGCCATCAATCGCTCCAAAGAAATTTTTGCAATTTCGCGGCGAACGCCGTCAAAACTTGAAAGCGTGATTGTATCCGGCGTATCGTCAATAATTAAATCAACGCCCGTCGCCTGTTCAAACGCGCGGATGTTCCTCCCCTCACGGCCTATAATTCTTCCTTTCATATCATCATTGGGAAGCGGCACGGCTGATACCGTTATTTCCTGAGTGTATGTATTGGCACTGTGCTGAATTGCAACCGCAATAATCTCCTTCGCCTTTTTTGCAGCCGTTTCCCTCGCTTCCTGCTCAAGTTTTTTTATTAGTATCGCGGCATCCTTTTTCGCTTCCTCTTCCATCGTTTTCATCAGTATTTTTTTTGCTTCGTCCGCCGTCATTTGTGAGATTTTTTCAAGTATTTTTTTCTGCTCGTCCTTCTGCTGATTGACCTTTACAAGTTCCAATTCTACAATTTTTGATTTTGAAGCGAGTTCGTCGTTCTTCCTGTTAACATCCCGCTCTTTTTTTTCTACGATTTCAAACCGCTTGTCAAGATTTTCCTCTTTTTGGAGAAGCCGTCTTTCAAGATTTGAAAGCTCCTGCCGCCTTATTTTCGTCTGCGACTCAAATTCCTGACGATGACGGTGCATCTCCTCTTTTGCAGCAAGTTCCCCTTCTCTTTTTTTCGACTGGGCAACTTTCTCGGCATCGCTTATAATTTTTTTAGCAATTGACTCTGATGACTTCAAACTTTGCCTGGCAATTATAACTCTTATAAAATATCCCGCTGCAACGGATATGCCCGCAACCGATAAAACTAATAAAATATTATCCATCTCATTTCCCCCTATTCGCTCCGCTCACCCCCAAATGAATTTGGGGGCTACATTATTGCGTGAATTTGTCCCTAAAGGGATTTCCTTCGGTCACCCCATTAACGGCAGGTTGAAAACCTGCTGTTTCACAAATTCATTTTCTTTTGAAAATATTTTTTTCCGTAATTACCAAATCCGTCGGAACATCAAATTTCTCCTCCGGTATTTTTTTTACAATCTGAAAACTGTGGGCGAGACCTATTTTTATTGCCTTTTGCACTCTCAAAAATCTGTCAAAATATCCTTTGCCGAAACCGATACGATTGCAGTTTTTATCATAAGCAACGCCGGGAACAATTATAACATCTATGTAGTCCGTAGTCCGTAGTCCGTAGTCCGTAGTCCGCGGTTCCAAAATACCGAATTTTCCCAAAACCAACTCTTTCAGATTTTTTTCGCCAGAGGCGAATCCGCCTTGGACGGAAATCCTTACCGGAACAATTTTATCTTTTAAAATCTTCGGCAAAAAAACCTGCTTCTTTAATTCAAGCGATTTTTTAATCATCTTTTCTGTGTTAATTTCATTGCCGAAAGACGAATAAAACATCACTTTTTTTGCCTGACAAAACTCTATCATCCGAAAAAGTTTTTTAAGAATTTTGTCGCTGTTTGCATCTGCCGTTTTTTTCCGAATTTTTTTCCTTATTCTTACTATTTTTTTTCTGATTCTTTCTTTTTCTGTCATTTATTCTTCAGATTCTGCGGGACATCAATAATTTTTTCTTTTTCTATTTTTTTTACACTTTCCTCTATTTTGTCAATTGCCTCCCGTGATTTTTTGGCTCTTGCCAAATAAATTGTTAACTGTGAAAGTACGATTTTTGATTCCGGCATTCCTATAAATTCAACGACTTTAAGAGCAGAAGATGCCAAAATCAAAGCCAGCGGATCAGCATTGCCGACATCTTCACTCGCGAAAATTACAAGACGCCTTATAATAAACCGCGGATCCTCGCCGGCAGAAAGCATTTTTGCAAGCCAGTAAAGGGCATTGTCAGTTTCACCCTGTCGCATTGATTTTATAAACGCCGAAATCGTGTCATAATGTCCGTCGCCGTTCTTATCGTAAACGACGGTTTTTTTCTGTATCGATTCCTCGGCAACAGATACTGTAAAATCAATGAATCCGTTTTTGTTTTTACACGATGTGGAATAACCTATTTCAACCGCATTCAAAAGCCGACGGGCATCGCCGGCGCTGTATTTTATCAGGTGATTTTCAGCGGCCTCATCAAAATTTATTTTTAATTCGCTTGCAACCCTGTCAAGAATTTTTTTTAATTCGCCTTCAGTTAGCTTTTTAAATTCAAAAACCATTGAGCGTGACAAAAGGGCGGAGTTTATATAAAAATACGGATTTTCCGTCGTAATCCCTATCATTGTTATTGTTCCCTTTTCAACCGACGGCAAAAGACAGTCCTGCTGCGATTTATTGAAATGATGAATTTCATCAACCAAAAGAATGGTTTTTTTACCTGTGTTTTCCGCAACGGCTACGATTTTTCGCAATTCGTCCACGCCGCTTGTCACCGCATTTATCTCATAAAAACTTGCTTCTGTTTTATTCGCAATAATTTTTGCGAGCGCCGACTTGCCACAACCGGACGGACCGTGAAATATCACCGACGACAAATTATCGGAATCAACTGCCCTTCTTAAAAGTTTGCCATCTTCTAAAATATGTTTTTGACCGACAAATTGGTCAAGCGTTTTCGGAGACATTTTTGACGCAAGCGGCTCTTTTTTGGAAATATTTTCTTTCTGAAACAAATCTGTGTAATCTGTGTTTTTCATCTGTATAATCTGCGTTCTAATAAAAAATCCCCGCAATGCCGTGAGAACAAAAAGTTTGAAGCACTTTTTCCTAAGTGGGTATCCCGTCCTTGCAACCGAAGTTACAAGGAACTAAGATTCCCGATATTGTGCTTGTAGGCTCAAAACAGTTCGTTCAACACCAACACCGCAGGGAAAATATTATCGCGGATGAGACGCCGCATCCAGATGTAAAATTAACTCATCCACATTTCTGTCTAACTCCGTTTCGATATTTTCTTTTTCTTCTTTCAAATTGAAAATTTCCTCTGCCAGTATTATAAGACCGACGCTGAGTATTTTTGTGGTATCCTGTGTGTTCTGTTCTTTGCCTACTTCCTGCAACTTTTTATTCACATACTCGGCAAGTTGATTTACAAAAAGGGGCTCCGTATCCGTTTCCAACTCATGAATACTGTTCAGTATTTTAACAGAGACCCTTTCTTTTGCCATTAGATTTTTGCCCTCTCTATGTTTTCCAAAATATTTTTAATTCTGCTTTTTACTATATCCCTTTCTTTTACAAATTTTCTTGCCATTTTATTTTCCTCCTCGGAGATTTTAACCTTTGCAAGCAACTCTTCATTCGTTTCCGTTAATTTCCTGTTTTCCTTGTTAAGTTCGTTTATCCTCGCGGAAACATTTTTAATTTTCTCTTTTAATATACCAATTTTTCTCGTAATTTTATTATCCATCCGCTTACTATTGAAATTATACAAATAAAATTTGTTTTGTCAACTACTTTTATCTTATTTTGGCATTAAACTTTTTTTCAAGTTGTGAAATTATTTTTTTGATAGTGGTGTTGACATCTTCATCTTTAAGCGTTCTATCCTTATGAATAAAAGTCATTCTGAAAGCAAGTGATCTATACCCTTCCTTTATCTGTTCGCCTTCGTAAAAATCAAACAATTTTACTTCGGAAAGCATATCTGCACCCTCTTTTTTTATAACGCGGGTTATTTCACCTGCGGAAAAATTTTGCGAAATCTCAATCGCAATGTCCCTTTCAACCGACGGGTATTTTGAAACCGGAACATATTTTTTTCTGAAATCCGCGAATGGGACAACATCATCTAAAACAATTTCAAAAACATATAAATCTTTCAAATCCATTTCGCCTTTTATATCCGGAGCAAGAGAACCGAAATGTCCGACCGTTTTATCGGATATTTTAATTTTTGCTGACTCATTCTTGTCAAAAGTTTCATTGTCGTTTCCTTCCAACCGATAACAAGATATTCCTATTCCGTTGAAAACGGTCTCAATAAAACCTTTTAAAAAATAAAAATCAATCGGAGACGGGTTCCCCTTCCACCAACCGGCTTCGCAACCGGAGACACATCCTGAAAAAAATGTTTTTTCTTTCTCAAGAAAAACCCTGCCGATTTCAAAAAATTTTATATCATTTTTTCCGCGGTTAAAATTTCCCGTCACATTTTTTATCATCTGAGGAATAAGTGATGTTGTCAAAAACGGTTCTTCTTTGGAAACAGGATTTTTAATTTCCCACCCGCTTTCTTTGAGTTTAAGTTTGAGCAAATCCTCTTTTGAAACAAAATTGTAACTTATCGTCTCAAAAAAACCGGCGGAAACGGCAATACTTTTGAGCCTGTCAATTATCTGCTCCGTTTTATCTGCGGCGAAAACATTGGTTCTGAAACTTATTTGAGCGTTCGTTTTTATATTATTGTAACCGTAAATGCGGGCAATTTCCTCCACTAAATCTATCTCATCTTTTACATCATTGCGATGAGAGGGAACGGTAACGGAAAGGTTAAAGGTTAAAGAGTTAAGGTTAAAATTGAAGCCAAGGCGGGTCAGAATATTTTTTATTTCATCAATTGAAATTTCCGCGCCTAAAATTTTGTTGACTCTATTTACATCAAGTTCTATTTTTGCGGGTTTAGCCGGATTCGGATATATATCAACTGCTCCCTCAACGATTTCACCGCCGCAGATTTTTTGGAGCATTTCCGCGGCAAGCATTGCTATATTTGGAACGTTTTTTTCGTCAATTCCTCTTATAAATCTGTAAGACGAATCGGTGGAAATTGCAAGTTTTCTTGATGTTTTTCTTATTGATATGGGGTCAAAACATGCCGCCTCAAGAAAAATATTTTTCGTTAAATCCGTTACAGAAGTCGGAGTTCCGCCTATAACACCCGCAATGGCAACCGGCTGTTTTTCGTCGGCAATAACCAGCATTTCATCGTCAAGCGGGTATTCATTATTATCAAGCGCAAGAATTTTCTCGCCATTATTCGCATTACGAACAATGATTTTATTTTTCAGTTGAGCAATATCAAATGCATGAAGCGGCTGACCGTATTCAAGTAAAACATAATTCGTAATATCAACAACATTATTTATCGGACGCAATCCGCAATTTGTCAGACGGTCAGCAAGCCATTTCGGAGACGGACCGACTTTTACATTTTTTATTATGAAACCGGTATATCTCGGACATTTTTCCGGATTTTTAATTTCTACCGGAAAAATATTTTTAGATTTAATACCGTAATTTTTTATTTCCTTTTTTATCTTTTTACCGAATATGGCAGATACTTCCCTCGCAATTCCGAAAACGGAAAGACAATCGCCGCGGTTTATGGTAATTACAATTTCAAAATATGAATCATTGTTAAGATATTCATCAAGGGTTGAGCCGATTTTTGCGGCGGCGGGAAGTATAAAAATACCGGAAGTATCGTCGCCCGCTTTAATCTCTGCGGGAGAACATAACATTCCTTGCGATTCAACGCCGCGAAGAACCGCTTTTTTTATTTCACCGGCGGGCAGTTTTGCCCCGATTTTTGCAAGCGGGACAACATCGCCGGCTTTTATATTTTTTGCGCCGCAAACGATTTTGTAGTTATTTTCTCCGTCGGTAACCTCGCAGACGGAAAGTTTATCCGCATTGGGATGTTTTTCAACCGATAAAATTTTAGCGATAACGACATTTTTATCAACGGAAACATTTTTTACCGCCTCCGTTTCTATCCCCGCCATCGTTAGACGATATGCAAGTTCATCAACGGAAACATCAATGTCAACAAATTCTTTCAACCAATTAAGCGAAACTTTCATAATATTATTTCTTTTTTATAAGTTCTTTAAATTTATCCGATATATTAGAACACTGCGGTATTTTTTCAAATTCTACCAACCATTTTTTTATATATTTAAAGTTGATTTTTTTTCTACCTTGCCTGACAATGATGCCATTTACATCTTCTATATCGCGAGCCCGACCGGCAAAAAGTTTATGTACTATCACATCTTCTACCGATGCAAATTTTACGGGATAATTATCAATTCTTTTTAACTTAGCCCTATTTATTGCCTGTCGTTCATAATCAAGATATGAAAAAATTAAATCAATCCTTATTCCGGTTTTTCTGTCTATACACGGAAAAACATTCGTTTTTTTAGTAAATTCATCGTCTATTTTATTTGCTTTTATCAAATCTATATTACAGCATATACGTTTTATGTTTTCCAAAAAATCCGTATCTACTCCCAGTGTGATATCTATGTCTTCAGTTAACCTCGGCTCACCGTAAAGTAAAATTGCCTGACCACCGATTATCATATAAGGAATTTTTTCCTTATCTAATTGTTTAGCCAATTTCACTAAAAGTTTTTTAAACATTTTTTTTAACTTTATAATTAATAATTTCGGCAATTTTAATGTCTGTATCTAACCTCTGAAAATAATTTTTTGGTGATAATACCGAAAAATTACGTGCTTCATTCCACAATGCTTCGTATATTTTCAACGCCTTTTTGTATGATAATTTTTTGTTTTTTATAAAATCTTCGTTGAATTTTTTCAATAATAATGCATTTTTAATCATATTTATGTATTACATCATGCTATAAAACTCTATATTTTTATTAGACAGTTGATGGTTTTTTCAATAATATTATTATACTAAATATCATAAAAATTGCAATAAAAAAACGACTATCATCAACCCGGATATTTTGTCGTTATTGCGAGTGAAAATATAGCAATTCCAAAATATTTCAATTGCTTCAAACCCAATTATTTAATTTTTACCGCAGATTTGAGAATATAAACTGGCAACTTTATTTCAAAAATATAACTGTTAAATTCGTTTTATCTATAGTGTACTATTGGCCAGAGTTATAATCAAATTTTGACCCGCCTGTTAGCATTCAGGCAAATTAACTGCGTTGTAAAATTAAAAGTGCCCCCCCACTGCATTCTTTTGCTTAATTCAACAAATTAAACACCGTCCCTGAACTCCCCTGACTCCCCAACCGTCCCTGAACTCCCCTGAACTCCCGTCCCTGAACTCTCTGAACTCTTCCCCCTGACACGATTTTCCTCAGTTTGATGTTCCCCTGTTTCCCTGGCACAGTTTTCAATTTTCTTGCACATTTTTGGGAATACTCTCTTCATTCTTAAAGATTCTAATATCTCCCGACGGCGAAAAATAACTTTTTTTCAACCGGACAAAATGGTCTAATTGCCACAATTTATTATACATTGAATCTTTTTTTGCTTTCTGTTCAATATATGGAGTTCTGCTTAAAATCACATAGCCGATTTTATTTTCACTTAAAATTTTTTGTACTTTTTTAACATCCGTTTCAAGAAAAAACTTTTCAAGTGTAATAAGTCCTTGCGGTTCAAGATGCATATTTGTCGCAACGGTCGGTCGTTCGGCGACATAAACGACAGCATTGCCGTATTCTGATGCCGACGGAAGCACTCCGTATTCCGGATTGTCCTGCGAAACCGACAGCGAATTTTCTTTAAGCCATAAAAACGACCGATAATACTCTTTGAAATCATTTTTCGTTATTTTGTGAATTCCGTATCCGTAAAAAGCAAAAATTAAAATCGCAAAAACAGAAATCGGTACTTTTGATATCCTTAACGGTTTTTCATTTTTAAACAAATGCTCAAAAATATACGCAATCAAAATTGAAATATTGACGGAAAACAATCCTGAAAATCTTGCTCTTTTCAACGTTAAAATTCCGAATACAACAGTTGAAATTAAAAAAAATATTTTTTCAAATTCAGGTTCTCTGATAGTATCTTTTAAAAATATAACGACACCATATAAAACGATAAGCAGTATAACCACAATAAATGTAATATCTAACATTCCGGAAGTAGAGGTAAGAAACGACTCAAACTCTCCGAATTCGCTGAAAAACCGAGGGGGTCGGCCGCCCAAAAAATTTATCCCTGCAAAAAGTCCTCCCAAAAATCCGCCTGAAAAAAGTAATGAATAGAAAATTAAAAAAATCGCAACGGAGCCGGATATAATTATAGATTTTCTGTTTTTTGAGAAAATAAAGAGGCACTGAAAAAAATAAAAAATTAAAAATAGTAATAAAAAAAACCATATCATATACGGCTGAAAAAGAGAAATTGTATCAAACGAAACCGTATAAATTTTTTTCCAATACGGGTTACGCAACAACATCACTCCCGGCAGAGCGGTCGCATAAGTTATAATTGCCGTCTGAAACAATCTGTCGGATGTTTTTCTTGCCAAAATATCAAAAAACATTTTGACAAAAACGGATATTCCTAAAATCAAAATGAAAATCGTTGAACCGACCCAAGTCCCGACTGATACAAAAATAATTATGCCGGATAAAAAAGCATAGAACAGCGATTTTTTCATCGCAAAAATAAAAAACAGAATAATTAAAATAAAAAAAAGCGGTTCTGCAAAATGGTGGTCAAATCTTGCAAAGGTCGTGTATAAAATATGAAACGGCATAAGGGCAAAAATGACGGATGCCAAAATAGTATTTTTTTCCGATAAAATATTTTTAGAAAAATAATAAACCGGGAAAACTGTTGCGGCACCGATTATCGGCGGTAATAATGCACAAGTCCATTCAATAAGTTTAACGGATGGAAATCCTAATCCCAAAATCATACACAAAACTGCGGTTAGGTAATCAAAAACCGGGGGCCAGAAGTGATGCGTTCCGTGTGGAAAATTAAGAAAAGGTTCAAAAAGAGGAAGTTTCGGAAAATTTTGTATGGCTGACTGGACTCTTAATAGATGACAGTAAGCGTCGGAATCACCTGTAAAAAATAAAATTTGCCGGCTATAAATTTGATTAAAAAAATTTGAAACACGCAGAAAAAGTGCAGAGAGAAACACCAGTAATAAAATTTTTTTACTGCTCATTTATTTGTACAATTTTAAGGCGGGATTTTTGTCCTCTTTTTATGAAAATCCTGCTTTTTTTGACATTAAAATGTTGTGCAAGAAATTCAATCAATTTTTTATTCGCCTTACCGTCAACAGCAGGTGCTGTAACATACACTTTATACTTGTCATTCTCAAATTTTATATCGTTTTTCTTTGCATTCGGAATAACCTTGATTTGTAAAATCATAAACTTTCAATTAGTCCAATTGGACTAATTGGATTTTTCCAGTTTTCTTATAATCCCATACAAACTTTTGTTAACGGGCACTGGAACTTTTAATTTTTCTGCGATTTTCACAACCGCACCGTTTAGCGAGTCAATCTCGGTTTTCCTTTTGGATAAAATATCGGCAAGCATTGAATTGGTATTTTTTGATGTTGCAAGACATATACTTTTAATTTCCCGTGCTACATCGGAAAACAGAATTTTTATTTTTAGTTTTTTTGCAACTGTTACGACCTCTTTTCCTGTCTCCACGGCAACCTCAAAAAGATTTTTATGCTTGATTATCTCCCCGTTTCTGGCGCCGGAAACCGCCGCAACAGGATTTATTGCACAGTTCAAAACAAGTTTTGACCAAATTACCGACTCAATTTTATCACTTAAAACTGTTTTGAGCCTGCATCTATTAAAAATACCGGCGATTTGTCCGGAAAAATCGTTTTCTTCAATTATAGTATCTCCTTTGCCCGTGCGGACAACTTCACCTGCTTTTACAAGCGTTGAAGATTCCGATGTCGTCCCGCTAATAATCATTTTTTTATTTAAATATTTGGAGAGAACCTCATAATTTCCAAGACCGTTTTGAAGAGTTAAGACAACCGTATTTTTACCCATCATTTTTTTAATTGACGGAACGGTTGAAATTGTATCATACGATTTTACAAGAATTATTACAAGGTCAGGGTGGCATATTTCAGCAGGATTGGTTGTTATTTTTAATCTTGAGGATTGGATTATTGTTTTTGTAATGCCCGAAATTTTAATGCCGTTTTTTTTAAGTATTTTTCCTGTTTTTTTATTTCTTGTTAACAAATATACATCGTTGCCGCCTTTTGATAAAAGTCCCGCAAAAAGCATTCCCATCGCACCGGCACCGATGATAGTTATTTTCATTTTAAGAAATCTACGCGTTGCCGAAACCGACTTTTCTTTCTAATTCCGAAGAAACTCTCACCGTACCGAATTTGTCTTCATATTTTTTAATATTATCCGCAAGTGCTTGTAAAAACTTTTTTGCATGGGCTGGGTTTGTAATTATTCTGGCACGCACTTTCGCTTTCGGCTGCTGCGGCTGGACATACACAAAATCAAAAACAAATTCCGTGTCATTATGCGTTATAAATGCAAGATTGGAATAACTTCCCTGCGCCGTCGTATCATCAAGTTCAATTTGTATCTGAACCGGTTTCGGCAGATTTGCATCAGACATCGTTTTTACCTCCTTTATATTTTTATCCCACTTCGTGTAAATATGCTTCCCTTTACCGAACTTCTTCGGTTCCGACATAAAACTCTCCAGGTTTTTTAATCCTCAAACCGAAATAATATTCTATAAACTCAACCGTTCTTTTTGCAGCTAAACCGTCACCGTAAGGATTAACGCTTTTTGCCATTTTGTCGTATTCCCTCTCGTTTGTTATAAGTTTTTTAACCGAGTTGAAAATCGCATTTACTTCCGTTCCGACGAGTTTCACAGTTCCTGATTTAACTGCTTCCGGGCGTTCTGTTGCTTTTCGCATAACAAGAACCGGTTTTCCCAAAGATGGCGATTCTTCTTGCAAACCACCGGAATCAGTCAAAACCAAATATGACATTTTCATAAGATTTGCAAAATCAGGATAATTAAGCGGTTCTGTAAGATAGACATTTTTAAGTCCGCCGAGAATATTTTTTACCGGTATTTTGATATTTGGGTTCGGATGAACAGGGTAGACGATTTTAGAATCAGTAAAAGTTTGAGATATTTTTTTGAGTGCCCGGCAGATATTTTTGAGCGGCTTTCCGAAATTTTCACGACGGTGAGCAGTGACTAAAATAAGCGGGAAGTCGGAAGTCGGAAGTCGGAAGTTGAACAATCTTTTTAATGTTGGATTTTGGAAATTATGCTTTTTTTCCAAAATCATATAAAGAGCATCTATAACTGTATTTCCCGTGATAAAAATATTTTTCGGGTTTATGTTTTCTTTAAGAAGCGATTTTTTCGCCGTCAATGTGGGACAAAAGTAAATATCGGAAATAGCATCGGTAAGTCGCCGGTTTATCTCTTCAGGATAAGGATTGAATTTATCGTAAGAGCGCAGACCGGCCTCAACATGCCCGACGGGAATTTTCAGATAATATGAAGCAAGGGCGGCCGCAAAAGTAGTTGTCGTGTCGCCATGCACTAAAACCATATCCGGTTTTTCTTTTTTGAGAATCGGCTCAAGATGTTTCAGCACGGAAGTTGTAATTTGAAAAAGCGACTGATTTTCCGTCATTATATTCAAATCGTAATCGGGTTTTACCGAGAAAATATCAAGCACTTCATCAAGAAGATTTCTGTGCTGGGCGGTAACGCAAACCTTTACTTGCATCTTGCATCTTGCATCTTGCATCTGTTTTATAACCGGCGCCATTTTTATGGCTTCGGGTCTGGTTCCGAAAACAAATAGGATTTTTTTCATATAATTTTTATTTTACAAACGATACTAATAAATGTCAACCCCGCTCCTTATTTTGTCAAATTTATTACTCATGTTATTATAAGCAAATTAAGGGGCGGGGTCAATAACTTTATTGGAATTATTTTTCAAAATATCTCCGTGTAATTTTTAGGTCTTTTCTTATCCGTTGCGCGAGTTTTTTAACGGATAGAAATTTTTTATCACTTCTGATTTTTGAAAGCAATTCAACGCTGATTTTTTTGCCGTATAGCCGACCCTTAAATCCGAGAATATAAACCTCAACCGTTTTAGCGGATAAACCGAGCGTAGGTCTTCTGCCTATGTATGTCATTGAACGGTATCTTTTATTGCCTATTTTTACTTTTGATACAAAAATTCCTTCCGGCAGTAGTTTTTCTTTTTCTACGGTTAAATTTGCCGTCGGAAATCCGAGTTTTTTTCCGAGACCCAAGCCCTCTATAACTTTTCCCTCAAAAGTATAATTTTGTCCGAGGAAAGAGTTAGCATGCTCAATCCTTCCGGAGATTAGTTCTTTTTTTATTAGCGTAGAAGAAATTATTTTGCTTTTATATCTGACCGGTTTAACAATAATCACTTTTTTGCAAAAATTTTTGATTGTTTTGACGCTGCCGCACCTTTCTTTTCCGAATCTGAAATCGTAACCGATAACTATACAAAAACAATTTTTTAGATATAATTTTAAGAAATTTTCTGGGATTAAATTTTTAATTTTATTAAACGGCAGAATCCTGACTTTTTTTATGCCCCGTGATTTGAGCAGACGAATTTTTTCAGTCAAAGTTGAAAGCACGCCGGATTGTTTTTTCGGAATACTGTCAAAAGTCAAAACAACCGTTTCTGAATTATTTTTTTGTGCATAATCAACGGCTGTTTTAAGAACCCGTTTATGCCCGAGATGCACACCGTCAAACATTCCTATGGCAATGACTCTTCGTGTCACTTTTTTTTTCATAATTTGCTGGGTTCTAACGCTTTTTTTAGAGAGTAATTTCCTATTTTTTCACGCATTAAACTTTTAACTGTAGCAACCGTTTTAAGTTTCTTTGCGATATCTTCAACCAATGTCCTTATGTATGTGCCTTTGGAGCAATCAACCCGCAATTCAATCGTTTCCCTGTTAAAACTCAACAGTTTGATTTTTTTTATTTCAACAAACCGCGGCTTGATTTTAACTTTTATTCCGGCGCGAGCATATTCGTAAAGTTTTTTTCCTTTGCATTTTATTGCAGAGTACATCGGCGGGGTTTGTTTTATTTTTCCTTCAAATTTTTTTAGAATTTTTTCTATTTTCTTTTTGTTCAACTCCGGAATAGCGGATTTTTGTGTAATTTTACCATCCACATCTCCGGTATCAGTTTTAATACCGAGTTGCATTTCAACGCGATACCTTTTTGCCATTCCCATAAACTTTTCCGATTGTTTTGTCGCTTCATCAATCAAAACGATAAGAAGTCCGGATGCCAACGGGTCAAGTGTTCCGGCGTGACCTATCTTTTTCGGATGCAGTTTTTTTTTGAGTATTCTTATTACATCGTAAGAAGTAATCCCGGACGGCTTGTTTATCAAAAGAACATTTTTCATATTTTCAATCTTTAACCGCAGATACACACAGAGTTACACAGATAAAATCATTCTTTTATTGCCCTATCTGTGTCCATCTGCGTTCATCTGTGGCTATTTTTTTAGTTTATTTTTTACGACAGAAATAACAGTATCTATTACTTTTCCAATTTTTCCTTTAACCGTGCAGCCGGCAGCATTTCTATGACCACCGCCACCGAAATTTTGAGCAATTTTATGGACATCAATATCTTTTACCGAGCGAAAACTCACTTTTATAAGGTTTTTCTTTTGTGTCTCACGGAAAAGCAACCACACCAGCACATTAGGAATCATCCCGGCATAATTTATAATTTCTTCGGTATCTTCAGCGATCGTTTTCGTCTGACGAAAATCCTTGTTTGTAATCTGAATGTATGCAATTTTTCCCGTATTGTCAATTTTAATGTTTCTCAGTGAAGAACCTATTAAACGAAGTGCATTCGGCGATTTTGTTCCATAGACATTTTTTTCAATAACCGGCGGTTCAACGCCACAACTTAAAAGTTCAGAGGCGATAATGTGCGATTGGGCGTTTGTATTCGTTTGAGTAAAATTATGGGTGTCCGTTACAAGTCCGACATAAAGCGAAGTCGCTTCTTCTTTCGTCAACGGCAGTTCCAAAAACTTAAAAAGATAAAAAATCATTTCTGAAACGGAAGATGAACAGGAATCTGTCCAATTAATATCAGCCCATTTTCTCTCGTAGGCGTGATGGTCTATGTTTACGGTAATTTTCGATTGTTTTTTCGGATTTATGATATTTCCGAACCGTGTTAGTTCCGAACATTCAAGGATTATCGCAACATCAAATTTTCTGCCTGTCTTTTTTATATTTTTTAATTCGGAAGAGTACGGAAGAAATTTCAGGAATGACGGAACCGCGTCAAAATTACACAGAAAAACGTCTTTTTTAAGTCGCCTCAAAAGCGAATAAACGGCAAGACATCCGCCGACAGTATCGCCGTCGGGTCTTTGGTGACCTGCTACGAAAAAAAATTTATTTTTTGGATTTTTTAGAACGCTTTTTAGGGCGGCGAGATGGCTTATGTATTTTTTCGGAACTTTCAACAATTTTTTCCTCCTCAATTTTATTAAGAAGTTCAAATACCCTTGATGCTTTTTCCTGCGTATCGTCATATTCAAATTTTATGACGGGCGTATATTTTATATGAAGATTTTTTCCCATTTCAACGTTTATAAAAGACCTGGAATTTTCCAGTGACTTCGCTGTTTTTCTCTTTTCCTCGTCGCTGCCTATGACACTGTAATAAACGGTGGCATTGCGCAAGTCCGGAGTTACCTTAACATCAGTAATGGTAGTGAACCCGATTTCATCCCTGAGATACCGTATGAAAATTTCGGAAAGGCGCTCTTTCAAAACCTGATTTATTCTTGCACATCTTAATTCACTCATACAGATTATCCAGCTTCAACCATTAAACATGTATTGTAAATTACTTTTATATTATTACGTTCGCAAAACTTTATTGCATTTTCGCTTTCCGCGCCCGGCTGCATCCAGACATATTTTATTCCCTTTTTTTTACATTCTTCAACAATTTTTTCGGTGACAGCCGGCGGTGTTACAATATCAACCGCATCAACTTTTTGGGAAATTTCCAAAACAGACCCGTAAACTTTAACACCTTCTAACTCGGAAATACTCGGATTGACCGGAAAAACATTGTAACCTTTTTCTTTAAGTTGCAAAAAAATTCTGTAAGCGACTTTTTCTTTTGAACGGAAAGAGCCCGCGACGGCTATGTTTTTCTGTACTAAAAAATCTTTGGTTATATTTTCTTCCATCAGTAATTTTCCGCTAAAATTTCATAATAACTCTGCGGATGTTTACAGGCAGGACATTCCTTCGGCGCTTCTTTGCCTTCATGAACATAACCGCAGTTTCTGCAATGCCATTTCACCGTTTTTTCCTTTCTGAAAAAATTATTCTCTTCAAGTTGTTTAGCCAAACTTCTATATCTTTCCTCGTGGAATTTTTCAACTTTTGCGATTTGTTTGAAAGATTCCGCCACGTCTTTGAAGCCCTCACCACGGGCGGTTTTTTCAAAATCGGAATAAAGAGTCGTCCATTCCATATTTTCACCGCTTGCCGCATGATTAAGATTTTCCTTTGTTGATTTTATAATACCCGCCGGGTAACTTGCGCTAATTTCCACATCGCCGCCGTCAAGATATTTGAAAAAAATCTTTGCATGTTCCTTTTCATTTTCCGCCGTTTCAAGAAAAACGGATGCAATCTGTTCATAACCTTCTTTTTTTGCCGCTGATGCAAAATATGTATATCTATTTCTTGCTTGTGATTCGCCTGCAAATGATTTCAGAAGATTTTTTTCCGTCTCACTTCCTTTTAATTTCATCTTTTCCCCCTTTCGCTTCGCTTACCCGAACTGAAGTTCGGGCTACATTTATTGTGTGATGCATCGGGTTTAAACGGGTGGATTAAAATCCACCCAAACCCTCGCATCGTTTTATTTTTTCAACATTTCCTGAATCTCTTTCCATTTTTCTTCGCCGAGACATTCCCTTGCCGATTTACACCATTCAATACAGGAAGGAACTTTTTCTTTGTGAACAAATTTTCCGCACTTCGGGCATTTCACTCGGAATTCGTCGGAAAAAATCTCCACCTCCTGCCCGCAATTTTTGCAGATATAAACACCGACTTTCAGATTTCTTGACGACTGGCCGGGACATCTATCAAACATTTTTTTGCTTTTTGCCACAGAGATTTCCTAAGTTAAGTCAAG
>DHFT01000026.1 GCA_002402375.1 Elusimicrobia bacterium UBA4817
AAAATTTGACAATTTCCCGCCGATTTGATATAATTTTCTCGTGCTCAAACTTACCGATATTACAAAAAAATTTAAGGAAAAAATTGTCGGATGCAAAAGAAGTATTATGTAATAGAAAAAAATCCAAATTGTAAATCCTATTGACAAATTGTCCAAAGTTTTTTATAATACCAGCCATGATTAAAAGAGACCTGTCGGGTAAATTAAAAAGTTTGTTTTCAAAATTCCCGGTCGTTTCCGTTGCTGGTCCCCGCCAATCAGGTAAGACTACTCTGGTGAAAAACGTGTTCAGAAGTTTAGATTATGTATCTCTTGAGGATCTGGACACCAGAGAATTTGCCTTAAAAGACCCCCGCGGGTTTTTGTCAACCCACAATAAAGGCGTTATTATTGATGAGATACAAAGAGCGCCCAATCTTTTTTCTTATATTCAGACGATAGTTGATAGCAAGAACAAGACGGGAATGTTTGTATTGACCGGTTCGCAAAATATTTTGCTTCAAGAAAATATATCCCAAACATTGGCAGGTCGTGTAGCGATATTAAAGTTGTTGCCTTTTTCCCTTAAAGAATTACGGCAAACATCGTATAAACTGAAAGAGTCGGAAGAATATATTTTAAGGGGATTTTATCCGAGAATTTACGATAAGAAAATTGACCCTGTTGATTGGTATCCAAACTATATTCAAACCTACATTGAAAGAGATGTGAGGTTAATAAAAAACATAACCGATTTAAGTACATTTCAGAAATTTGTAAAAATGTGCGCTGGCAGAAACGGACAAGTTCTTAATTTATCATCGCTCGGAAATGAATGCGGCATCACGCATAATACGGCGAAAGCATGGATTTCTATTTTAGAAACAAGTTATATTATTTTTTTGTTAAGACCTTTTTACAAAAACTTCAACAAGCGGCTTACAAAAATGCCCAAGTTGTATTTTTACGATACGGGGCTTGCCTGCTCGCTTTTAGGCATACAAAATAAGAACCAACTTGCCGGGCATTATTCAAAGGGAAATTTATTTGAAGCATTTATTATTTCCGAGATAATAAAGAACAGATTAAATAAAGGTCAGGAGCCGGGTTGCTATTATTGGCGAGATAAGACCGGCAATGAAGTAGATTGTATATTGGAATTATCAAACTCGTTGTTGCAGATAGAAATAAAATCCGGTAAAACTATTGCCGACGATTATTTTGACGGGTTGATATACTGGAATAAGTTAGCCGGTAAAAAAAACAGTAATCCGTATTTGATATATAGCGGGGATGAAACCCAAACCAGAACTTTTGGTAAAGTGATAAGTTGGAAAAACATCAGCACCATTTTTTGAAAATTTGACAATTTCCCGCCGATTTGATATAATTTTACTATGATAAAATTGACTAACCTTACGAAGAAATTCAAAGATAAAACCGCCGTTGATAACATCACTCTGGAAATCCCTTCGGGCGAGATTTTCGGACTTTTGGGTCCCAACGGTGCAGGAAAAACCACGACCATCAAAATGATAACGGGGCTTCTTAAACCGACCTCCGGAAGTATTGCGGTTTGCGGCTACGATGTTCAGAAAAATGCAATTTCCGCAAAAAAAATCATCGGACTTTTGCCTGACACTCCTTTCGTTTATCAGAAACTTACGGGCAGGGAATTTTTGGAATTTATTTACGGGATTTACGGCATCGGTTATGAAAAAATAGACGAGTATCTTGAACTGTTTGAACTAAAAAGCGTCGGTGATGAACTTATAGAATCGTATTCCCACGGGATGCAGCAAAAACTGGTTCTCGCCGGTATCTTAATGAGAAACCCGAAGGTAATTTTGCTGGACGAGCCGCTCGTAGGGCTTGACCCGAAATCGGCCCGCCTTGTAAAAAACATCTACAACGAGCAATCAAAAAAAGGAACGACCGTTTTTTTATCAACCCACATTCTTGAACTTGCCGAAAAACTGTGTACCCGCCTTGCAATAATAGATAAAGGAAAAATAATAGCGCTCGGTACTCTTGATGAATTGAAAAAACAGTCCTCTGCCGAAAAGGACTTGGAGAGTATTTTTTTTAAACTAACCGAAAATGTTTAAGAATTTTTTGCGGCTTGAAACCAGATGTCTTATTAACAGAATAAAATTTGTTTCATGGGCGGATTCTTTCAAATCCTCTTTTTTACTTCTGGTCGGCTTTATTTTTCTATGGCTTCTTTATCAGGGGTTTTTCAGAGTGCTGGTTTATCTCAATACGGTTGAATTTATCGGCGGGCTTTTAATAATAAAATTGATGGCGATGATTATGCTTACATTTTTTGTGATGTTGATTTTTTCAAACATGATAATTTCCTTCTCAACCGTATATTTTTCCAACGACCTTAATTTTCTCGTATCTATGCCGCTATCTATAAAAAATATTTTTGTGTATAAATTTATTAAAACCACTTTTTTTTCGTCGTGGATGGTGCTTCTTGTATTTTTACCGTTTTTATTCGCTTACGGCAGAATAAAATTTACAGGTTTTGGTTTTTATGCGTCGGTTCTATTGCTTCTCATTCCTTTTTTTCTGATTGCTTCGTCAATAGGCACTCTGATAAGCACCGTTTTTATGCGTCTGTTCCCGTCGCAAAAGATGAGGGATATTTTTATAATTTTGGGTGTTGTTGCGGTAGGCGTGGCGTATCTTTTCGCGAGATTTATCCAGCCGGAGGATTTCTTAAAAGCGGATAAATTGGAAGAAGTCGTTCAGTATATTTCCGTTGTCCAGATGCCTACTGCAAAATATTTACCGTCGTGGTGGCTTACTTCCGCCATATTTCTATATGTTTCAAAACAGTGGGGTAGTTTTTTTATTTTCTCATCTTTTCTAATTGTTGTTTCGGTCATTACTATAATTATTGTTGTTTATATTTCCGATAAACTGTATTATGAATCGCTGGCTTCTTCCCGCGAGTCAACCGGTTACAAGATAATTGCGAAGTTAAATATAAAAAGCAGGGGAATTTTTTCCGTATTCGTAAAAGACATAAAAATATTTTTCCGCGATACCGGGCAGTGGTCTCAACTGCTTCTGCTTCTGGCACTGGTTATCGTCTATCTTTTCAATATCTACAAACTTCCGCTGGATACATTTTTTCTGAAGTCCCTTATTTCGTTCTTAAATATAGGTCTTGCGGGATTTGTTCTCGCTGCGGTTTCTTTGCGTTTCATTTATCCGCTGGTTTCTCTGGAGGGGAAAAGTTTCTGGTTGATTAAGGCGGCGCCGTTCACGGTTAAAAAATTTTTATGGGAAAAATTTTTCATTGCAATCATTCCGCTTATTTTTTTCGGGTGTCTGCTAATTGGCGTGTCAAATTATATGCTTGAAGTTGAAAAGTTTTTAAGTTTTCTGTCTTTTGCGACAATAATTTTTATTTCAATAACGTTGACGGGTATGGCTGTCGGTTTTGGAGCGCTTTTCCCGAAATTTAAGGTTGAAAATATTTCCCAGATAGAAAGTTCCGTCGGCGGAATGATATATATGATATTTTCGCTGTTTTATGTTTTTTTGACTATTTCTTTACTTGCAATTCCGGTGCGGTTATGGTTTTTATCGCGGCTTTATAATAAAAATGTTATGCATCCGGGAATTATTACGGTTGTTATTTTATCGTTGCTCGCTATTAACTTGGTCGCTGCCTTTTTGCCTATGTATCTCGGCAGAAAAAATCTGGAGGCATCAGATGTCTGATAAGAAACGCGGAACTGACGCGGAATGTAACGCGGAACTGATGCGGAACTTGAAGGGTTGGGTTTTACTACTTACTACTTACTACTTACTACTTACTACTTTTGCGGGTTGTAAAAAAGCAATCCCCTCCGAACCGGAGACAAAAATTAACTATGGTGCATTTTATACCGACGGGTTATCGTCAAAAAAATGGGTTTCTTTAACATTTGATGACGGTCCGAATTCGCAGGTTATAGAAAAAATTTTTGAGATACTTAAAAAAGAAAATGTAAAGGCAACCTTTTTTTTGCTGGGCGTAAACATAAAAAAACACCCGCAATATGTGGATAAATATTTACAGTCAGGTCATGAAATAGGCAACCATACATATTCGCATAAAAACTTTTACGAGTTAACAAAGACCGAATCATTAGGCCAATTGGAAAAAATACTTTCACGGGAATTAGAGGATTGTGAAACGGCAATAAAAGATGCCGTTGGCATAAAACCGCTATTTATGAGAATGCCAAACGGTTATATTTCGCCGACGGTAAAAAAAACGGCGATGGAAAAGGAATATGTTATCGTCAACTGGACTTTTGGATGCGACTGGCATAAAAATAGCAAAGAGGAACTGGTAAGAAAATATTTGAAGAGTGTTGAGCCCGGTGCGATTTTCCTATTCCACGAAAAAAAATTTACCGCTGAGGCGCTTCCGGAAATAATAAGCGGGATTAAAAAAAAAGGTTATGAGATAGTAACATTGAGGGAGATTTTGGGGTTAGAAGAAAATAAGTCCACCGATTAACTTATGAACGTCGTTATTTTTAATATGCCGGAGGAGGGAATTGAACCCACACGACTCCATAAGAGCCGGCAGATTTTGAGTCTGCTGCGTCTGCCAGTTTCGCCACTCCGGCGTAAATCCGACAGGATTTACGGGATAAAGAAAGATTCAAAATCCTGTTAATCTTGTCAGATAAATTATATTCAAAAAAACAAATTTGTCAATATGCGACTTGGATTCCATTGTTCGGTAGGTAAGGGCTTAAAAAATACAATTGATGAAGCGGTTGCTCTTAAATGTGAGACGATACAGATTTTTTCCCGTTCTCCGAGAGATTGGCATCGTCGGGAATTTGACGAAAAAGAGCTCGCCGAATTTAAAAAATCCCTCAATGAAAAAGACATATATCCTCTGGTCGTCCATATGCTTTATCTTCCGAATCTTGCATCCTGCGATAAAAAACTTTACAAAAAATCTGTTGATGTCTTGATTGACGAATTAAAAAGATGTAAAATCTTAGGCGCACAGTACCTTGTAATTCATCCGGGAAGATATTCAACCGGTGATTTTGAAACGGGAATAAAAAACATAATTTCCGCAATAAATTTTGCTTTTTCAAAAGTCCCATCAGGTAAAAATGAGACGATGCTTCTTCTGGAAAATCTCGCCGGCGGAAAGACAGATATCGGATGGCGGTTTGAAGAACTCCGCCGGATTATTGATAATGTAAAAGAGAAAAACCGGCTGGGCGTTTGTCTTGATACCTGTCATTTGTTTGCCGCCGGTTATGAAATTTCCAAAAATGGATTTGACAAAACGGTGAAGGAGTTTGATAAAATAGTCGGACTTAATTATCTAAAACTTTTACATCTTAATGATTCAAAAAATATTCTCGGTTCAAAAATTGACAGGCATACACATATCGGTGACGGTCATATCGGCATTGAAGGTTTCAGAGCAGTTGTAAATCATCCCAAGATAAAAAATCTTCCCGGGATTCTTGAAACCCCGCGAAATAATTTGACCGACGACATAAAAAATATAAAAAAACTCAGGGATTTAGTAAAATAATAAAAATGTAGTCCCCGACTTTAGTCGGGGGTGAGCGAAGCGAATGGAGGTGGGCGATGGTTGATTTTAAGAAGGTTTTGAAGAGTGCGGAAAAGGGCGTTATGAATTTACTGGACATATTAAAAGAGGACCCGATTTACGGCGGTCGTCTGAAAAATTTGAAATCAAAAGAGATGGGATATGAGAGAAGAAAATTTCATTTGATAATTGAACTGGGTAGAAAAACATACCGTCTTTATTTTCAGAAAAAGATTACAGACCCGGAACTTCTGTATATTTGTAAAAAACTTCGCGCGATTGACAACCAGTCAAAAATTTATCACGGCACCGAAAAAAGATTTAAAAAAAGAGATTGAATTTTAGGGGATTGATTATGATTGTCTGGGTGGTAGCGGTTTCAGTAATCGTATTTTTAACGGGCTATATTTTTTACGGCAGATTTCTCTCCAAAAAACTTCAACTTGATAATTCCTGTCCGACTCCCGCCTGTCAGATTAATGACGGCGTTGATTATGTCCCTGCGAAATCGTCGCTGCTTTTAGGACAACATTTTTCGGCGATAGCGGCCGCAGGCCCCATCGTCGGCCCAATTTTAGCCGGAATATGGTTCGGTTGGGTCCCCGCGCTTTTATGGATTTTAATCGGTTCTATTTTTATCGGCGGCGTGCATGATTTTACATCCCTTGTCGCTTCAATAAAATACAGGGCGGCTTCAATCGGTGAAATTGTAAAAGCAAATATGTCGCGCACTTCTCAATTACTTTTCCTTGTTTTTGTCTGGTTCACCTTGATTTATGTCATCATCGCTTTTACGGATATTACCGCGCAAACATTCAAAATTGTTTCCGACGGCACTGCTTTTGGCGGCGCTGTCGCTGCCTCTTCCATCCTATATTTGATTGCAGGGTTGTTGATGGGCGTTTTATTATATAAATTCAAAACTAATCTTACAGTTACAACTATTATTTTTGTACCGCTCATTTTATTTATTATCTGGGTCGGTCCGAAATTACCGCCGGGCATACTTTCCTTTCTCGGCAATATTTCCGTAAAAGAGTGGGATATATTTTTGCTGATTTATTGTTTTTTTGCGTCGGTGATACCCGTCTGGCTGTTGCTTCAACCGAGGGGATATTTAGGCGGCTGGCTTTTGTATCTTACAATAATTGTCGGTTTGCTCGGAGCATTATTCGGCGGTTTTCCGATAGAGTATCCCGCATTTAATACGGAAGGGCTGAAGAGTTTGGTTAACGGCAAATCACTTTTTCCGATTTTATTTATTACGATCGCCTGCGGCGCCTGTTCGGGTTTTCACGGAATTGTCAGTTCGGGAACCACATCAAAACAACTTTCAAAACAATCCGATGCCCGCATCGTCGGATATGGTGCGATGCTTCTTGAGGGCTTGGTGGCCGTTCTTGCTTTAGCAACCGTTATGATGCTTCCAAAGGGTTCAGATGTGCTTAAAATGGACCCCAACCTTATTTATGCAAGAGGGCTTTCCGATTATTTAGGTCTTGTCGGAGTCAGTTTCGGTCTTGCATTTTCTTTTGCGTTGCTTGCTTTTTCTACTTTTGTTTATGACACGCTTGATGTCTGCACGCGGCTTGCCAGATACATTTTGCAGGAACTTTTTAATTGGAAAACGCGTGCCGGCGGTTTTTTTGCGACATTGCTCACACTTATAATACCGTTGATTTTTCTTCTTCTGACAAAAGAAAAAGGGTATCTGGTTGCCTGGCCTATTTTCGGAACGAGCAATCAACTTTTGGCAAGTTTAACGCTATTGGCTTTATCCGTGTGGCTCATAAAGTGCGGTAAAAATGGTATGTTCACTATTCTGCCTATGATTTTTATGCTGGTGATGACGCTGTGGTCGTTGATAGTACAGATTATTTCCTTTGTGAATGTTTTACCCGCTCTTTTTGCCGGTGGCTCCGTGAAACCGGATATAGTGATTTCAGGCGTGTGCGGCATTATTTTATTTTTATTAAGCATATTGCTTGTTTATGAGACGGTAAAAGTGCTGGTTTTAAGGAAGAATGCATAGAAAGTTTTATTTTTTCACATTTTTAATCACGGAGCGAAGCAAGAAATTTGTAAGGAACCTTGAGGAGCGACTTCGCTTTCAGGAGCGACGAACAGAGCGAAATCCGACAGGGCGGTCGGATGAGTGGTTCCGACAAATTTGCTTGCGAGCGACCTTTTATTTTCTTATTTTGTTTCTTATTTTTACCGGTTCTATTTTTTCTCAAGATTTCCGTAAATACAACGAAGTAAATCCTCCGCCGAAAGAAGCATTGTTCTGGGAGAAACTTCCCAACGATTTTGTGAAATGCGGACTCTGTCCGTGGCGCTGCACAATCGCACCTAATCAACGAGGACTTTGCAGAACGCGGGAAAACAGAGACGGCAAACTTTACACGCTTACTTATTCGCGACCTTGCACAATTAACATTGACCCGATAGAAAAAAAGCCGTTTTTTCATTTCTTACCTTCTACGCCGGCATTTTCAATTGCTGCCGCAGGTTGTAATGTCGGCTGTAAATTCTGCCAGAACTGGCAGATATCAAAAATTACTCCCGAAGAAAGCGCCGCACTTTATATTCCGCCGAAAGACATTGTAAAAACTGCTAAAAAATCCGGTGCAAAAGTTATCGCCTATACCTACTCCGAACCGACGATTTTTTATGAATATATGATTGAAATTTCATCTCTTGCCAAAAAAGAAGGACTGAAAAATGTCGTGGTGTCCTGCGGTTACATAAATCCCGAACCGTTGAAAAAATTACTAAAATATGTTGATGCTTACAAAGTTGACTTAAAGTCGTTTAATGAAAAATATTACGAAGATGTCGTCGGTGCAAAACTCGGTCCCGTTTTGGAAACAATAAAAATTGTAAAAAAATCGGGAGTGCATCTTGAAATTGTTTATCTCGTCGTGCCAACACTCAATGATAATCCTGACGAAGTGAGAGAGATGGCAAAGTGGCTTGTAAAAAATATTGGAACAAATGTTCCGCTGCATTTCACGAGATTTCATCCCGACTACAAAATGCTCAATTATCCCTCAACGCCCGTTTCCACCGTTGAAAATTTAAGAAAAATTGCGCTCTCCGAGGGATTAAAATATGTTTATGTCGGCAATGTCCCGCCGGGAAATCCGGGCGAGAACACATACTGTCCGAAATGCAAAAAACTGTTAATCAAGCGGCTCGGTTTCGGCGTTGTGGAAAACAATGTTACCGACGGTAAATGTCCGTTCTGCGGACAAAAAATATACGGCGTTTGGAAATAAAAAAAAGTCCTTGATAAAATGCACATTTTTTGTTATACTAAAACTGAAAAATGAAACTTACAAAAAAGCAGAGAGAAAATTTGGCAAAGGTTTCCTTCAATTTATGGATTAGTTCTTGTTGTATCGGAATTCGAAAAGCGCCACAGAAATACACAGAAACACACAGAAAAAAGTAGTTGCAGACCCTTGGTCTGCTTCCGTTTGAAATTCAGTGAAATTCTTGAAAAATAGAAGCGTCCTCTTTTCCTTTATTTAAAATACTTTTTTAGGTGAAATAAACTGACAAGTTATTCTATGAGAGATACTACAAATTCTGAATTGAATACAAAAAATAGTTCTGAAATAAAAACTGAGAACAAAGCATATATTCGCTTTTTATATTACCTTCCGATAATTTTTGCTCTTCTATCAGGACTTATAGTAGCTATTTTATGTGAAATTCTTAGTAATTATTACAAGTTTGATACTTCCAGTCCATTTTCAATTATTCCTATTATCATTAGTATACTTGTTTTTATTGTTTGGCTGGGAATTTTTGTTTTTACATATAGGCAATCTGGCCGACAAAAGTCATATTTGCGATTGCTATTTTTTGGCATTTTTGCTATATGGCCAATTAATGTTATTATATGGTTTTTTATATTGTTTTTTGGAAGATATATATTACTTGGTATTCCATTTGCACCGTAGTGTAAAATTCAACGACAACTGGACAATCACAAAATAAAGTAATGGGGACGGAGGTAATTAAAAGGGCAAATGCATGTTTTTAGACGGTGGCAATATCCAGGATTGAATAATAGTGTCCGTCCCAATTAACAATTAACCATGGTGCGAGGTATTACAGCCCGACTGCGGGAAGATTTGTATCAAAGGACCCGATAGGATTAGCAGGCGGGCTCAATTTCTATGCGTATGTGGTAAATAATCCCATGAGGTTTATTGATGCATGGGGCTTGTACAGTAATATTATGGTAGAATTAAACCCGCCGCCTGATGCCGAGATTAGTTTAGCTGTAATGCCACAAAATGAAAGTAGTGGATATATTCCCAGTATCCCCGGTGAGTATGAGATTATAATTGGCGGTATTGGAGGATTAGTCGGAGCAGGTTTGATTATTGGGGGAGGTATTACAGGAGATATGCCAGCAGTGTATTTGGGGTTACTGTTGGCTCCTGCGGGGATTGCTTTGATGATTCAAGGGTATAAAAATCTTCCGAAAGATAAAAAAGGCACCGGCAAAAAGTCCAAATGTGGTGGTGGATAGAGTAAATAATTGAAAATCGTAAAAATAATGATGCGAACAAGAAGGTGATAACCAATGAAATATAATGCCAAATATCTGCTTATGATTGTAGCAAGTATTTTAGTAATTATACCAATATTAGATAATAGTTATCTAACAATTTCTACGTTTTTAATGATTTTTGTAGCAGTATGGTATTGTCTAAAGTATTTTCCTGCAGGTATAAGACAAAAAAAAGAGCAACAATTTTTTACTTCAAAGAAAAAAATTATATTATTAAATTTATTAGTATTTTTATTTTATTAACATTTATTATATCATATTCCGTTATTATAGCTGCTACAAAAATATCAACTGATGAGAAAAGCAGAGATATGTTGTTTTGGATAATTGTAATAAATTTTTTTTCTGGTGTTTTGGGGGGAGCTTTTCTCGGATATCAAATAATAGGTTATATTGTTGCCGTTCGTAGGGAAAAATAAATTCTGTTGAACCTCAATGACCTATCCCGACGGCAGTTATGTAGAATACAAATACAACGCGGTAAACAGACCTACTGAAATCCTTGTTGATACGTCAACGGTAGCAAATTATTATTATAACGAGGTAAATATTGCCACGTCGACAAGTTTCTCCAACGGAACGAGCGCATCATATAACTACGACGAACTATATCGCCTGCTAACGCTCAAAAACAACAAAAATACGCTCGGAATTTCCACATTTACATATACTTATGATGCTGTCAGCAACAGAATCACCCAGACGCTTGGAAACGGGGATAACTGGGCGTATACCTACGATGCGATTAACCAGTTAGACACTGCCGTAAAAAAGGATGAGAGCCAGACCACGCTGATAAGCCACGATTACAGTTATGATTTTGTCGGCAACAGAACGCAACTGTCCAACGGTGGCACGACCGACTACGCATATAATCAGGACAACCGGATGACGTACGAGGGAAGCATAAGTTACACCTACGACAACAACGGCAATCAGACGACGAAAACCCAATCGGCGCAGACGACGACTTATGAATATGATTACGACAACCAACTGATAAAAATAAACTATCCCGGCGGAACGACGAATACATTTAAGTACGATGGCAACGGGAGAAGGATAGAGAAAATTGACAGTGCAGG
>DHFT01000057.1 GCA_002402375.1 Elusimicrobia bacterium UBA4817
AACTAACACCAGTTAATATACAAGTCACGGAGAACACAGAGAAAGAATTTAAAGAATTTATTTTCGCCGGTATTTTCTCTGTGAACCTCTTGGTTTTCTCTGTGACTCTGCGGTTAAATGACTTTTTCAATGGTCTTATAATGAAACCGTTGACGCTTCGCTAAAAGTCATCAACGGTTTTGATGACAGCGATTTATAAAGAACGATTACAGCGATTACCGCCGATGCCTTATCTCCGTAATCGGTGTTTTTATCGCTGTAATCAGTGCGACGAAGTTGCTTATTTTAGAGGTGATTTATGCTGAAATTCAACAAAAAAACGAGAACACTGGAACAGGACGAGTACAAGTATGAACTGCAGGATGTGAAAGAGCCGAATTTATACAGGGACATTTTTTCCTACGGCGAGGTGCCGAAAATTTCATTCAACTGGCGTGTGATGCCTATGACTCCCGCCGAAGAAATCTGGATAACGGACACGACATTCCGCGACGGTCAGCAATCCCGCCCGCCTTACACGGTAAAACAGATTGTTGACATTTATAAAATGCTTCATCGTCTTTCCGGCCCCAACGGTGTTATCAGGCAGTCGGAGTTTTTTTTATATTCCGACAAGGACAAGGAAGCGGTAAAAAAATGTCTTGAACTCGGCTACAAATATCCGGAAATTACCGGCTGGATAAGAGCGCACAAAGAGGATTTCAAACTTGTAAAAGAGATGGGACTTAAAGAGACGGGTATTTTGACATCCGTTTCCGACTACCATATTTTTCTCAAACTGAAAAAAACCAGAAAGCAAGTTTTGGATATGTATCTGGATATTGTCCGTTCTGCACTTAACGAAAATATAATTCCCCGGTGTCACTTTGAGGATATAACCCGCGCAGATTTTTACGGATTTGTGATTCCATTTGCGCAGGAACTGATGAAACTTTCAAGGGAAGCAAAAATGCCGATAAAAATCCGCGCCTGTGATACTCTCGGTTATGGGGTTACATATCCCGGTGTTTCAATGCCCCGCTCGGTCAACGGTATAATGTACGGGCTTACAAAATTTGCCGGAGTGCCTTCGGAGTGGCTGGAATGGCACGGTCATAATGATTTTCATCGCGCTTTAACAAATGCTATCGGTTCATGGCTTTACGGATGCTCTGCAGCAAACGGTTCGCTTCTGGGAATTGGGGAGAGAACCGGCAATACTCCGACGGAGGCGCTGGTTATTGAATATATCGCTTTCAGGGGCGATGCCAACGGAATGGACACGACCGTTATCAGCGAAATTGCGGATTATTTTGAAAAAGAGATGGGCTATCAGATTCCTCCGACCCAGCCGTATGTCGGGAAAAATTTTAATGTTACCCGAGCGGGAATTCATGCGGACGGTCTCTTGAAAGACGAGGAAATTTATAATATCTTTGACACGAATAAACTTTTGAATAAACCGGTTTCCGTCGGAATTACGGATAAATCCGGCGTGGCGGGAATTGTCTACTGGATAAATCATCACATAAAAGTTAAGGTTGATAAAAATCATCCGGGGGTTGTAAAAATCAAGGAATGGATTGATACGCAATACGAAGCCGAAAGAACAATCGGAATTTCCGACGAAGAGATGCACGAACTGGTAAAAAAATATCTGCCGGATATTTTTGAAAAAAAATGAGATACTCAAAAGCATTTATACCGACTCTTAAAGAAACGCCGTCTGATGCGGATACAATTTCCCTGAAACTGATGTTGAGAGCAGGTCTCATCAGAAAATTGTCGGCGGGCATTTATGAATGGCTTCCTCTGGGACTTAAAGTACTGAAAAATGTTGAGCGGATAATTCGCGAAGAAATGGACAAAATCGGCGGGCAGGAACTTTTGCTTCCGGCAATTCTTCCAAAAGAGTTGTGGGAGGAAACCGGCAGATGGAATATTTACGGTAAAGAACTATGCCGTATAAAAGACCGCGCCGGCCGTGAATTTTGTCTGGGTCCCACGCATGAGGAAATCATAACGGATATTGTAAGACGTGATGTTCGCTCATACAAACAACTTCCTTTAATGCTTTACCAGTTTCAGACGAAGTTCAGGGATGAAATCCGTCCCCGTTTCGGCGTGATGCGTGCAAAAGAGTTTCTTATGAAAGACGCATATTCCTTTCACGCGACGGAAGAAGACGCTGAAAATTATTACAAAATTGTCTACGGTGCATACTCAAAAATTTGTGAAAGGTGCGGATTTAAGTTTCGCGCTGTTGAGGCGACGACAGGTGCAATAGGCGGTTCTTTCTCGGATGAGTTTATGGTTATAGCGGATACCGGCGAGGAAGAGATTGTCTCCTGCGAATGCGGCTATGGTGCGAATGTTGAAAAAGCGGAATGTTTAAAGCAGGAAGTCGGAAGTCGGAAGTCGGAAGTGGAAAAACCATTAGAAGAAATTCATACGCCGGATATGAAGACGGTGAAAGATGTCGGAAAATTTCTTAATGAAAAACCGGAAAAATTCATCAAAACGCTTATCTATCTTGCTGATGAAAAAACCGTTATGGTGCTTGTGCGAGGTGATTGCGAGATAAACGAAGCAAAATTAAAAGGTTTTCTAAAATGTAATGAACTTGTTCTTGCAGATGCTCAGACCGTTGAAAAAATATCAGGCGCGCCCGTAGGTTTTGCCGGTCCTATCCGTCTACCGTCTACCGTCTACCGTCTACCGATTTTTGCCGACTATTCAGTAGAAAATATCATAAACGGCATTTCAGGTGCAAATAAAAAAGATTATCATCTGAAAAACATAAATATCGGAAGGGATTACAAACCGACAGAAATTGCTGATTTAAGAAAAATAAAAAAAGGCGCTCTTTGTCCGAGATGTAAAAAACATGAATTAAAATTTTCACGCGGCATAGAGGTGGGGCATACTTTCAAACTCGGAACGAAATATTCGCAGGCGATGAATGCAACTTTTTTAGACGAAAAAGGTCAAAAAATTTTTTTTATAATGGGTTGTTACGGAATAGGCGTTTCCCGGATTGTCGCCGCAGCGATTGAACAATCGCACGATGAAAGCGGGATTATCTGGAACGAGTCGCTCGCACCTTACAAAGCAATAATAATTCCCATTTCTTACGAAGGTAAAATCAAAGATGCCTGTGATAGAATATACGAAAAACTTTCCCAAAAATATGATGTTTTGCTGGATGACAGAGACGAAAGAGCAGGTGTCAAATTCAAAGATGCGGATTTGCTGGGCATTCCGGTTCGCATAACCGTCTCTGAAAAAACATTGAAAGAAAATAAAGCGGAAATAAAAGAACGCAGCAAAAATTCGGTAAATCTTTTTGATATAGAAAAAGTTCTTGACATAGTAATTTAAGTTTTGTATAATAATTTTTGACAAGAGTGGCTAAAACCACTCTTTCTTTTTGGGAAAGACCGCGGAACTGACGCGGAAATATGAAAGAAAAAATTCTTGAAATAATAAAGGGTGATATTGAAAAAGAGGGTTTTGAAATTGTTGATATCAAGACCTTCAAGACACACGGTAAGACCAATATCCGCGTGTTTATTGACAAACCGGGCGGAGTTACTCTTGCCGATTGTGAAAAAACCAGCGGAATTATTGAATTTTTATTAGACGGCAGCGATTTAAATATTTCCAATTATGATTTAGAAATTTCATCGCCCGGGCTTGACAGACCTCTGGTGAATGAATTGGATTTCGCAAAAAATACAGGAAAAACCGTTATGCTCAATCTGTCCGAACCGCTCGGCGATATAAAAAGTTACATAGAAGGTGAAATTATTTCGGTGAGAAATAACATCATTGATTTGGAAACCAAAAACGGCAGAAAATTTATACCGATAGAAAAAATATCAAAAGCAAAAATTAAAATTGAAATATAAAAGGAGCGGTGAGTAAGTGAGTGAGTGAGTAAGTGAGTAAGGATTTTGACTTTCCTTCTAACTGCTGACTGCTAACTGCTAACTGAATTTATTATGGCTGAACAAACTATTGAACTTTTACCGGTACTTGAACAGATTGAGAGGGAAAAGGGCATAAAGAAAGATGATTTATTGAAAACTATTGAGATTGCGCTTGTGTCGGCGTTCAGAAAACACGAGGGAAATAAAAACCTTAATTTAGAGGTGCATCTGGACGAAAATACGGGCAAAATCAAAGCGTATCATGTAAAAAAAGTTGTAGAAAAACCTACCGATACTGCAATGGAAATCTCACTTGAAGATGCGCTCAAATTAAAACCTAAAGCGATACTTGGTATGGATTTGAAATTTGAGATTGCAGTAAACGAGTTCGGACGCATCGCGGCCCAGACGGCAAAACAGGTTATAATACAAAAAATAAGGGAGATTGAAAAAGATAATCTTTTCGCCGAATATACCTCAAAAATCGGTCAGGTATTAAACGGGATGGTCTATAAATTCGTCGGAAAAAATGTAATCGTTGATATAGGAAAAGGCGAGGCGATACTGCCCGTGCGAGAACAATGTCCGAGAGAAAGATTTAACATCGGCGACCGTCTGAAAGTATATGTTCTTAAAGTTGAAAAGACGCCGCGGGGTCCGCAAATGGTGGTTTCCCGACTTCACCCCGAGTTGATAAAAAATCTTTTCCGTCTGGAAGTCCCCGAGGTTTACGACAACACCGTTGAAATCAAAGATATTGTCCGAGAGCCGCAGTCAAGAATAAAAGTAGCCGTTTTATCGCACAACATAAAGGTTGACGCAATCGGTTCCTGCGTCGGAGTGAAAGGCATAAGAATAAAGTCAATCATTCAGGAATTGCACGGTGCGAGAATTGATATGGTTGCTTATTCAAACGACCCTGTGCAGTATATTACAAGCGCATTAAGTCCAGCGAAAGTGCTTGCCGTTGAAATTAACGAAACGGAAAAAAAGGCGGCCGTACTTGTTGCCGACGACCAGTTGTCATTGGCAATCGGAAAAGAGGGACAGAATGTCCGTCTCGCCGTAAAATTGACCGGCTGGCATATTGACATAAAATCCGAATCGGCAAAGAGGGCGGCGACGGAGGCACAGAAAGAACAGAAAATGGATGATTTCACCGGACTTGACGGTGTCGGAGAAAAAACTGCGGAGATATTAGTTAAAGCTGGCTTTAAGACGGTAGATTCTCTTGCAAACGCCACCGTTGAATCGCTTACCGCTTTGCAGGGAATAGGCGAAAAAACGGCACAAAAAATTATAGATTCCGCTAAAAAGCACGGAACAGACACGGAAAGTTCGGAGGTAAAAGATGACGCCGAAAAAAAAGAATAATAAAGTTAAAACAGTCAAATCTGAAAAACCTAAAAAACCAATTAGCAAAGTGTCCTCCGTCAAAACAACGAAAGAAAAAGTTAAACCCGTCGGAGTGAAAATTAAAAAACCGAAAACGAAAAAAATGCCAAAGGTTGTAAAAGCAGTTTCTGTTACCGTTGAAGAAAAACAAGCTGAAATACCATCGGTGAAACCGGAAATAAAAAAAGAACCCCGGCCGGTTAAAAAGATTACCCCCAAGGGACTTCCTTCGGTCGCAAAACCTGTTACTCCGACTGTTCCGGTAAAACCGCAGGAAAAAGTTGTTCCGTCAAAACCTGAAATTAAACCGGAACCATTGCCGCCTGCGAAAGTTATACCATCTGTCATTGTAAAGCCCGTTCCTCCGAAACCCGTCGTTCCCCTTCCCAAAATAAAAATTGACGAATCAATTACCGTATCCGACCTTGCCTCAAAAATGAATATCAAACCTGCCGAACTTATAAAAAAAATGATGATGTCCGGAATTCTTCTGACGATAAACCAGAGGATTGCGACCGATGTTGCGTCAATTGTTGCCGGTGAATTCGGTTATGATGTTGAGGTCGTTCCGCTTTACGGTGCTGTTGAGACGGAAGTTGAAGAGGATAAATCAAGCATGATTCATCGTGCTCCGATTGTCACTATTATGGGACATGTTGACCACGGAAAAACATCGCTTATGGATGCCATACGATTGTCCAATGTGGTGGCGTCGGAAGCTGGCGGAATTACTCAGCACATAGGCGCATACAAAGTAAAAACCCCCGGCGGCGAAATAGTTTTTCTTGACACGCCGGGTCACGAAGCGTTTACGGCGATGCGTGCCCGCGGCGCTCAGGTGACGGATATAGTTGTGCTTGTAGTTGCCGCCGACGACGGAGTTATGCCGCAAACGATTGAGGCGATTGACCATGCCCGCGCGGCGAATGTTCCCATAATAGTTGCCGTCAATAAAATTGATATGCCTGCCGCTAATGTCCAAAAAGTAAAACAGGAACTTTCAAACCAGAACCTGCAGCCGGAGGACTGGGGCGGAAAGACAATAACCGTAGAGGTCTCGGCAAAAAAACGAATCGGCATTGAAAAACTTTTGGAGTTGATTTTATTACAGGCGGAAATAATGGAGTTAAAAGCAAATCCCAAACGCGATGCTGTGGGTGTTATAGTTGAGGCAAAGATTTCGCCGAAACAGGGACCGGTCGCAACGGTCCTGATAAAAACCGGAACTATAAAAGTCGGCGATTATTTTGTCGCAGGCAGCGCTTACGGAAAAGTCCGGGCATTGCACAACGACAAAGGCAAACGGCTTTTTGAGGCGGGTCCTTCAACACCGGTTGAGATAATGGGTTTCCAGTTTGCTCCGCAATCCGGGGATAAATTTTTTGTCGTTCACGATGAAAAAGCAGCGCGAAACATTAGCGAGATAAGGCAGCAGTCAAGAAGAGACGAAAAACTTACCCGCCGGAAACATCTCACGCTTGAGGATTTTCACAAAAATTTTGTTGATGGCAAAGCGAAGGAACTGGCGTTGATTCTTAAAGCGGATGTCCGCGGCTCGGTTGAGGTGCTTCGGGATTCGCTTGAAAAACTTTCAACATCAGATGTCACCTTAAGAATTATACACGCAGGTATCGGAGGGATAAATGATTCTGATGTGATTCTTGCCGCGGCATCCGATGCGGTCATCATCGGTTTTAACGTCCGGAGCGAAATTTCCGCTATTGCACTTGCCCAGAAAGAAGAAGTGGAAATAAAAACATACAGGATTATTTACGAAGTCATAAACGACGTAAAAGCCGCTATGGAAGGACTTCTGGAACCGGATAAAAAAGAGGTGTATGTCGGTCGGGCGAGAGTTCTCAAAACGTTTAAGGTCGCAAAAACGGGGACCATTGCTGGGTGTTTGGTTATAGACGGTAAAATCCTGAGAACCGGCGGTTCCCGTCTTTTAAGGGACAATGCAATTATTTACGAGGGCAAACTTTCATCGCTGAAAAGATTCAAAGATGACGTAAAAGAGGTTGAAAAAGGTTTTGAGTGCGGTGCGATGCTGGAGAATTTTGCCGATATAAAAGAAGGCGATGTGATAGAGTCGTTCGCAATTGAACTTGTAAAGAGGAAATTATGAAGAAAGTTGAAATTGCAAAAAATGTTTTTTGGGTCGGGGCGGTTGACTGGAATGTCAGGAATTTTCACGGGCATACCTATACTACCAGACGCGGCACGACATATAACGCCTACCTTATAATTGACAAAAAAATCGCACTTGTTGACACGGTGCTGGGTTCTTTTTCGGAAGAGTTGATTGAAAAAATAAAAGATTTTGTTGACCCGTCCAGAATTGACTATATCATTGCCAATCATGTTGAGACGGACCATTCCGGTGCGCTTCCCGAAATTATGAAAATCGCAAAAAACGCAAAAGTCGTAGGCACCGCGAAATGTAAAGAAGGGCTTTACAGACATTATTACGGCAACTGGGATTTTCAGGTTGTGAAAACAGGCGATACGATTTCTCTCGGCGAAAAAACATTAAAATTCATTGAGGCGCCGATGATTCACTGGCCCGACAGCATGTTCACATATATTCCGGAGGAAAAATTGCTTTTGCCCAATGATGCATTCGGTCAGCATTATGCATCTACCGAGAGATTTGACGATGAGGTTGACCAATGTGTCTTGATGGATGAAGCGGCGAAATATTATGCGAATATACTTATACCGTTAAGCCCTATTATTCTCAAAAAACTTGACGAGGTTGTAAAAAGCGGACTGGAAATAAAAACGATTGCACCGTCTCACGGAATTATCTGGCGAAAAGACCCGCTTAAAATAGTGAATGCGTATATAAATTGGGCCAAAGGCCTGCCGCTTGAAAAAAATGTGCTGCTCGTTTATGAGACGATGTGGGGTGCGACTGAAAAAATGGCGAAAGCGGTTCTGGAAGGTCTGAAAATTGTCGGTGTAAAAGCAAAATTGTATGATATAAATGCCGCCGACAGGACTGAAATAATAAAAGAGATTTTAAGTGCTAAGGGACTTATTATCGGTTCTTCAACGCACGACAATACTATATTACCGGGTATTGCCGGATTTCTGGATTTTCTTAAAGGGTTAAGATTAAAAAATCGCATCGGCTGTGCGTTCGGTTCATTCGGATGGAGCGGTGAATCGGTAAGAATTATTGAAAACATTTTGAAAGAAAGCGGAGTTGAAGTAGTTCAGCCGTCCATATCCGCAAAATATATGCCTTCATCCGACGACCTGAAAAACTGTTTTGAATTCGGTAAAAATTTTGCCACAAAAATATGATACAAATGTTCCATTTTTTAGACGGCGGGATTTGTGCGGAATAAACCTTGAACGACGGTAAAATGGAACAAATGTTCCACTTTTAAGACGGCGAAATCTGATAAAATGGACATTATTTTTGACGTCCCGCAGGGATTGAAAGTTAACCCGCCCTCAGCCGATAATCTGTACGATGTCGCAATAATCGGCTCCGGCCCCGCCGGTATGACTGCAACCGTCTATTGTTCCAGAAAAAAATTAGATACGCTTTTAATCACAAAAGACATAGGCGGTCAGGTGCTGTTGACCAGCGGAATTGAGAATTATATGGGTTATCAATATGTAACCGGCAAAGAACTTTCCGATAAATTTTTTGGTCAGATTGCGCAGTTTCCAATCGCTTTGTTATCAGACATAAGCGTCTGCAAATTAAAATTATCAAAAGGCAATTTTTCTTTAAGTTGCGGCGAGAAAAAATTCTCGGCGAAATCGGTAATAATTACAACAGGTAAAAGGTCAAAGGAATTGGGTGTTCCCGGTGAAAAGGAACTTTTGGGAAGAGGCGTTGCCTATTGTGCAACTTGCGATGCTCCGTTGTTCAAGGATAGAATAGTTGCCGTTATCGGTGGAGGAAACTCCGCTTTAACTGCCGCAATTGACCTGCTTTCCTATTCAACAAAAATTTATCTGATAAATGTTGCGGATACGATTCAAGGCGACCCCGTGCTTATTGAAAAAATATCCGCTGCAGGCGGATCCGCCGATTTTTATGGCGGAAAAAAATCCGGCAAGGTTGAAATAATTTTTGACAGCGAAATTACCGAAATAAAAGGCGAAAAAACGGTTGAAGCAATATCTCTTAAAAATATAAAAACTCAGCAAATAAGACAGATTTCCGTCGGTGGTGTTTTTATTGAAGTCGGGCTTACGCCGAATTCAGAATTCGTTAAAGGCATTTTGCATCTAAACGCAAGCGGCGAAATAATTATTGATTGTAACAGCAGAACATCCGTCCCTGGGGTTTTCGCCGCCGGCGACGTGACAAGTGTTCAGGACAAACAAATAATTATCGCAGCGGGTGAAGGTGCAAAAGCGGCACTATCGGCGTATCGTTATTTATTGGAGAAAAAATGAAAATCGCTCGGGAATTGTCTCGCGGAACCGCCTCGCCTCTGCAGGCGGGCTCTCACTCGCACGGCAGATAGCGTAAGCCGTGCTCCGTGAAGTTCCGCTCGACAACACCCTCGCTCTACGATTAAAAGGTGAACAAATGAAAATAATTATCGGAGGGCTAATAGGCGGTGCAATAGGTTTTTTATACGGAAGATTTATCGGATGTAAAACGGGGATGTGTCCTTTGACGAGCAATTATTACATTTCAACAATCGTCGGAATAATTTTTGGAATGATGATTGCCTCCGGGGGTTCAAAATGAGCGTATTGGACGATAAAGTTAAGTCATCCGTAAAAAAAGATTTATCTAACCTAAAAAATAATGTCAAACTTATCCTTTTCAGTCAGGAGATAGAATGTCCTTCCTGCAAAGATGCATCTTCGCTTGCCGAGGAAGTGGCGGCTTTAACGGATAAGATTTCCGTTGAAAAATACGATTTTGTCCTTAATAAAGCCCAGACGGAGCATTATAAAATTGACAAAATTCCGGCAATAGCAGTCGTCGGTGTCAAAGATTTCGGCATAAGATTTTACGGTGTGCCCGGCGGGTTTGAATTCTCTTCTTTTATTGATGCGATAAAACTTGTTTCTTCCGGCGATTCGGGGCTGGCGCAAAAAACAAAAGAGGAACTCTCAAAAATCACCAAATCGGTTTTAATAAAAATTTTTGTTACGCTTACCTGCCCTTACTGTTCCTCCGCGGTAAAACTTGCCAACAGATTCGCTATTGAAAATGATTTAGTGCTTTCCGAAATGGTTGTTGCAACGGAGTTTCCGCATCTTACCCATAAGTATAATGTTTTTTCCGTGCCGAAAGTGGTGATAAACGAGACGGTGGAGTTTGAAGGCGCTCTGCCGGAAGAAAAATTTTTGGAACAGATTCTTAAAGCATGAAAAAACTAAAAATCGGTTTTACTTACGATGCAAAAGCGGATTATAAACTTTTACCGGGGGAATCTCCCGACAAATATGCGGAGTTTGACTCAGAGGAAACGCTTTCGCAGATTGAAAATGCTCTTAAATCAAGCGGTCACAATGTTGAAAGAATAGGCAATGCATCCGCACTTCTTCAAAAAATCGCGCAGGGAAAAAGATGGGATTTGGTGTTTAACATCGCCGAGGGCGTAAAAGGCAGAAACCGCGAATCGCAGGTGCCGACGATTCTGGAACTTTTCCGGCTCGCTTATTCCGGAAGCGATGCACTGACGATGGGTATAACGCTTGACAAAGCCGTCGCAAAAATCATGGTTTCGCATGCCGGAGTTCTGACGCCGGAATTTCTGGAAATAGAAAAATTGTCGCAACTGGAAGAATTTGAAAAAAATTTCAAACTGAAATATCCCGTGATTGTAAAGCCGTCTGAGGAAGGCACATCAAAAGGCATTTCGCCGGAATCCGTCTGCCGAAATTTTGACGAGGTCAAAAAAATAACGGAGCGGCTAATTTACAAATATAATCAGCCGGCACTTATTGAGGAGTTCATCACCGGCAGCGAATTTACCGTCGCAGTGATTGAAAACGACCCGCCGTTTGTTCTCCCGCCGGTTCAGATAGCGATAAAAGGAAATACCGACCTTGGCGAAGATTTTTATACTCATCAAAGGGTTGAAAACGATGACATAAAATATATTTGTCCCGCAGAAATTCCTCACCCACTTGAAGAAAAACTGAAAAACATTTCTCTGTCGTCTTACAAAGCCCTCGGCATAAAAGATTTCGGTCGCATTGACATCCGCGTTGATGAAAAAGGTACTCCTTATTTTTTGGAATGCAATCCTCTTCCGAACCTCGGTTTAATTGATGTTTTTCCGCTCGTTGCAAAAGCAATAGGCATTACCTACGACCAAATAATACTTCGCATTTTGCAGTCCGCTCTAAAAAGAAATAATCTTATCTAAAATTATACCTATCAATACTTAATGGCAAAACTTGGCACTGCTTACCTCAAAAACAAAAAATTTGGAAAAATAAAAAAGTACTTGACAAAATTTGGTAAAATATGTATAATAATAAAAGTAAAAGATAAAAGGTGGTAAAATATGGTAGTCGCTCGCAAGCAAATTTTCCAGACACGCTCAGCCGACCACCCTGTCGGCTTCGCTCTGTTCGTCGCTCTTGGAAAGAATAGTCGCTCCTCAAGGGTCTGGAGAAATTTCTTGCTCGCTCCATGAATTGGAAGGTAAAAAAATATGGCGGAAACAAAAGATGTAATGTCAATAAAAGAACTTGCGGAATATCTCGGAATAGGAAAATCAAAAATTTACAACTTAATCAGGCAAAATAAAATTCCGGCGTCAAAAATCGGGAGGCAATACAGGTTTTCCAGGGATGTTATTGATAACTGGCTGAAAGAAAAAATTATTACGACGCCTCGCGCGCCGCAGATGGGACTTTTTGAAAAAAAGGAAACCGCAGATGAACACTGAAAAAACGAGTTTGCGAAATGATGGGCTTCAGCCCATCGTTAATGAAGCAAATTCACACAATAATGTAGCCCCGACTTCAGTCGGGGTGAGTGAAGCGAAAAAAAACGATTGGAAGTGGCAATTAAAAAATCGTATAACGACCGCTTCCGAACTTTCTAAATATGTCAATTTAACGGAAAGCGAACTCGCCGCCTGCGGGATTGATTCCCGTCTGAAAATGTCAGTCACCCCTTATTTTTTAACGCTTATAGATAAAAACGACCCTAACTGTCCCGTAAGAAAACAGGCGATTCCCACATATCCGGAATTAAATTTTTCCGAAAATGATTTGTCCGACCCCTGCGGCGAAGAAAAAGATACGGTTGTTCCGGGACTTGTTCATCGTTATCCGGACAGGGTTCTTTTATTGGCAACCGACCTGTGCGCGATGTATTGCCGTCATTGCACCCGCCGGCGTTTTGTCGGGCAAAAAGAAACATCTCTATCCGCAGAACAGTTGGAAGCCGCTTACGATTACATAAGAAAAAACAAAAAAATACGGGATGTTTTAATTTCCGGCGGCGACCCTTTAATATTGTGCGATGAAAAGATTGAATCAATTCTGAAAAATTTGCGCGAAATTCCGCATGTTGAAATAATTCGCATCGGAACAAGAGTGCCGGTTGTTTTACCTCAACGAATTACGCCGGAGTTGGTCTCAATACTTAAAAAATATCATCCGCTTTATATGTCGCTGCATTTTAATCATCCGGAAGAAATTTCAACAGAGACAAAAATTGCCTGCTCTCTTCTTGCTGATAGCGGAATTCCGTTAGGGAGTCAAACGGTTTTGCTGAAAGGTATTAACGACACGCCGAAAATTATGATGAAACTTATGCATGAGTTAATGAAAATAAGGGTTAGACCGTATTACATTTATCAGTGCGATTTGGCGCCCGGGACTTCGCATTTCAGGACATCCGTTGCGGCGGGTATAAAAATTATTGAGTCGCTTCGCGGGCACACCACCGGTTATGCAGTGCCGACATTCGTAATTGATGCGCCTGGCGGCGGCGGAAAAGTTCCGGTTTCGCCGGAGTATGTAATTTCCAAAAACAAAGGCAACATCATAATAAGAAATTGGAAAAAAGAGATTTATGTGTATCCTGAACAAAGTAGAGGGATACATTTTGAAAACACAGCCCGAGGAAATCGGGACGAAATTTTAACAGAAAAGGGGGTGAGATAGAATGGCACAGGAAATTGCGAAAGCAGGCGTAAAAAGAGCAGCCGGTTATCTGTACTACATTGACAAGCAGGGCGATGTTTCCAGAGCGAAAATGGCCCGCGGTGGCAAGAAAGGTAAAGGCGGTAAACCCGAGAAAGTAGCGAAGGTCGGCGTAAAGAAAGAGAAGGGTTACCTCTATTTTCTTGACAAGAAAGGCAATGTATCCAGAGCAAAAATGGCACGCAGATAAGCGGCCGTTTTTAAAATGGATTGAAAAACCCTCGGATTTCTGCGAATGCGGAATATCAGGGGGTTTTTTATTTTAGACCATTGAAAAACCTTGCCACAGAGAGCACAGAGAAAATCAGAGTTACACAGAGAAAAATCTAATATCTATTTTTTGTCTCTCTCCGTGACTTGTATATTAACTGG